>CAOJQV010000010.1 GCA_948441945.1 uncultured Clostridium sp.
TTTTCTTCGATTCGTAAAATTTTGTGTCTATATATCTATTCTAACACCATTTTTGAAAAATTTATTCCAGGAATTACAAAAGAAGGAAGACAAAGGAGAGACATAAAAAACAGAAAACATATAATAGAAGGTGAAATAGGTACTTATAAGTTTATGATAGAGAAGAATCCATTTCAAATATTTGGAGCGAATAAAGATGTCAAAGGAGAGTTAGTAGCAAGAATGGATGTAACTCAATTAGATAAATACTCAACAAGTCAAAATGATTTAAAAAACTATTTAAAACCTAATAATAGTGTCAAATCAATTGTAGATAGTATAAAAAGAGAAGATATGAATAATTTGTTAGAATCTTACCCTGTATTAAAAGGAGAATCTAGTCATCTTATAAGTGAACTTATAAACAATGGAATTGAAGCATTTAATGCAATGGTTGGTAAAATAGCTAAAGATAGTACTCAAAAGAAAAATAAACTAATACCCCAAATAGACTATGAAGAACAAGAAGGTAGTGATAAAGATATATTAAATAATATAACACAGCAAATTCAAAGCATAATGAATAATCTTACTCCAGAGCAGTTAGATGAACTTAAACAAAGAGAACAAAAAGATGAATTAGCAAATGAATTCGAGCATAATGAAAAATAATAGAATTCTAATTTTATTATTTTAAATATAAAAATGCATCTCTAACATTTAAATAGAGATGTGTTTTTTGTTTATTGAGCTTTTTATCTAAAATATCAAAAAGTTAATTGTTTTCATACTTGTTTTATGGTATAAAATAATAAGATAAAAAGTTTAAATATAACTTTTATTAGGTAATAATAGAGGAAGAAATATGAAATTATATGTAATTAGACATGGAGAAACCAATATGGGAAAAAATAATATAATTGCAACCGAAGATGAACCATTAAATGAAACAGGAATAAAACAAGCAATAGAAGTAGGAAAAGAAATTAGAAAACTAGACATAGACAAAATATACTGTTCACCTATTGAAAGAACAAAAGAAACATTAAGGTTATTTAAATTAGACAAGAACATCCCTGTAATAATTGAAGATAGAATAAAAGAAAGAAATATGGGAATATATGAAAAAATACCTTTTGAAGAATTAAATTGGGATGAATTTTGGAATTATAATTCAGATAAATTTTATCCAGAGTTAGAAACTATGAAAAATGTATATGAAAGAATATCAGAATTTTTAAATGAGATAAAATTAAGTAATAGAAACAATAATATCTTGTTGGTTTCACATGGAGGAATATCAAGAGCAATTTATTGGTATTTTAATGGGATACCAAAAAACGGGAATTCATCAAATATTAATGAGAATTGTAAAATATATGAGTATGAATTATAAATATTTTTTATATAAAAGAAAAAATATATTTTGTGAAAAACTAAAAAACAACAAAATACTATAAAAATATTGTCATTTTAATAAATTTTATGTATAATAATAGAAACTGGAATTAAAAGGAAATGTAGGAGGAAGTTAAAATGAATGATCTTAGGGATGTAGACAAAATTTTAAAAATAAAAGTTATAGGTGTTGGAGGAGCAGGAAATAATGCAATAAATAGAATGATAGAAGATAATGTAAAAGGAGTATCATTCTATATGATAAACACAGAAACGGAAACATTAAAAAGGTCAAAAACAAGTAACACTCTACAAATAGGAAAGCAAACAACAAAAGGACTTGGAGCAGGAGCAAATGAAACAGTAGGAGAAAGAGCCGCAATTGAAAACAAAGAAGAAATAAAAGAAATTATAAGAGGAGTAGACCTATTATTTATAACAGCTGGAATGGGTGGAGGAACAGGAACAGGAGCAGCACCTATTGTAGCAGAAATAGCAAAAGAAATGGGAATATTAACTATAGGAATAGTAACAAAACCATTTGGATTCGAAGGAAAACAAAGAATGTTAAGAGCAGAAAGAGGAACAGAAAGATTAAAAAATAATGTAGATGATTTAATTGTAATATTAAATGATAATCTTTTAAAATCAACAAACTCAAAAATAACTTTAAACAACGCATTTTCTTTTGCAGATAGTGTATTAGAACAAGGAGTTACAGGGATTACAGACTTATTAACATCAATAGGAGAAGTAAACATAGACTTTGCAGATATAAAAACAACAATGGGGTATAGAGGAAAAGCATATATGGGTATAGGAATGGCTAAAGGAGAAAGAAAAGTACAAGAAGCTGTAACACAAGCAATAGAAAATCCATTAACAGAAAGTAAAATTGAAGGAGCAAAAGGCGTTATATTTAATATAAAAGGAAATAAACAAATGAGTCTAATGGAAATTAATACTGCGGTCTCTGTAATTAATGAGAGAGTAAGTGAAGATGCAAACATAATATTTGGAACTGTTATAGATGAAGACATGGGAGACTATGTATCAGTAACTGTAATTGCAACAGGAGTAGAAGAAAAATAAATATAATTTAAGTATAACAGGAGGAAGGCAAATGAAGAAGATGCTAGCCATTATAATGGTATTATTAATAATTTTTATAGGGATGTTTATACATACAAAAAATGCAAATCAAAATAAAGTAACTGTTTCAGAAGTTCAGCAAATAGAAGAATATTTAACAAAAATATATATGTGGCAAGAAGTAACAGAAGAAGCATTACCAAAGTTTGATAATATTAATAATGCATCTGATTTATGGACATGGGAAGTTGTAAAAAAGAATTTAGAAAGCTTTGAATTATCAAAAGAAGAAATTGAAGAAAAGGCAATAGAATTATTTGGAAAGAATTTTACTAAAAGATTTCCAGATGAAGGCTCAGAATTTATTATATATGATGAAGAAACTGGATTATACTACACAAACGGTATGGGTCTAGATTCCTTAGAAGATTGTTTTTTTATAAAAAAAATAAATAAAGTAGAAGATACATATCAGGTAGAAATTGTAGAATATTTAGAGGATTATGAAAATTCAATAGATGAAGAAGGAAACCTATTAGATGAATATAATATAGATATTATGAATTTAGACAGACAGGTAGTTTTAACATTCAAAAATACTGAAGGAGAAGAAAGAGCAATTGAGATGGTAAAAGAGAATTTAGAAAAATTTTCTAGTAAAAATATTATTTTAAAAAAGGATGTTGAAGGCAACCTAAATGTAGAAAGTGTAAGATAGATGCAAAAATATTTAGAAAAGTGTACAATATGTCCTCATGAATGTAAAGTGAATAGAAATAATGGTCAAGTAGGAAGATGCAAATCAAAAAATACTGTAAAAATTGCATTATATTCAACTCATAATTTTGAAGAACCATGTATTAGTGGAAAAAAAGGCTCAGGAACAGTCTTTTTTTCAAATTGTAACTTGAATTGTGTATTTTGTCAGAATTATGAAATTAGTCAGCAAGGAAAGGGAAAAGAAATATCAGCCCAAAGATTGGCAGAAATTTTTTTAGAACAACAGAAAAAAGATGTTGAAAATATAAATTTAGTTACGCCAACCAGTTATGTCCTACAAATTATTGAAGCAATTAAAATAGCAAGAAATAAAGGACTTAAGTTACCAATTGTTTATAACACAAATGGTTATGAAAAAATAGAAACACTAAAGCTTTTAGAAGGATATATAGATATTTATTTACCTGATTTTAAATATTCTAATAACTTACTTGCAAAGCGTTTATCAAAGATTGATAATTATTATGAAATTGCAACAGAAGCTTTAAAAGAAATGTATAGACAAGTAGAAAAACCAGTTTTTGATGAAAAAGGAATTATGCAAAAGGGTATGATTATTAGACATTTAATTTTGCCAAATTATATTATAAATTCAAAAAGGGTTTTAAAATGGATAAATGACAATATGCCAGATGTTTATGTTAGCATAATGGCACAATATTTTCCAACCTATAATGCAAAAGAGATTGATGATATTAATAGAAAACTAACTTTAAAAGAATATAAAGAAGTAGAAAATTTCTTATATACATTGAATTTGGATAATGGTTTTATTCAAGAGTTAGGAGAACATGAAGAAGAATATGTGCCAAAATGGGAAAAATGAGACACTTGGGACAGGCTAAAAGTGTCTCATATTTTTGTCGATTTTTGTAGATGAATTTTTATTGATATAAATATAATTTTGTAGTATAATTTTAATGTTAAATAATTTAACATTTTTTCAAGTTTTAAATCAGCTAAAATCTTAGCAAAAAATCAAAAAAATATTGATAATACGTATAATACGTAGTAATATAAGAAAGAAGGAGATATATTGACATTTAAACAAGTTAAAGAAAAGGTGATAAAATGAAATTAGTATATCCAGCATGTTTTTATGAAGAAGATGATGATGGAGGATATAGTGTAGAAGTTCCAGATTTATTAGGATGTTGCACACAAGGAGATACATTAGAAAGTGCAATAGAAATGGCTCAAGATGCTGCATTAGGTTGGATTTTGACAACAATAGAGGAAGAAGAACAAATTCCGAAAGCTTCTAAAATAGAAGATATAGAATTATCTAATGGTAAAGGATTCAAGACTTTGCTTTTATTAGACATAGACCAATATACACAAAAATATGGTTCAAAACAATCTGTTAAAAAGACATTAACTATACCAATGTGGTTAAATAAAAGAGCTGAAAAAGTTGGTATTAATTTTTCTCAAACGTTACAAGACGCATTATTAAATAAAATTATAAAGATTAGAAAAAAGTGAAGTTAAAAAACAATTATAATTTGTGTAATAATTTAATAAAAAAGCTTGTAAAAAAATATCTAATTTGATATATTAATGTCAAATAAAATAGAAAGGAAGTATTAAAAATGAGATTAGTAGAACCATGGATAAAAGTAGAAAAAATAGATGGGGTAAAGATAATGAAAAGAATTGAAAGGGCTTGCAGAACTTGTTATCGTTCAGAAGGAAAAATAACAGAAGATTCTTATAAAAACTTGATTAATAATTGTCTAACAAGAGGACATGAGTCAGTATTAGAACATGAAAAAGTTACAGTAAGAATTTATGATGATGTAGGTTCTTATAAAGATTTAACAAGACATAGATTTGGAAGCTTCTCTGTAGAATCAACAAGATATTGTAGTTATGATAAAGATAAATATGGAAATGAAATTGCTTTTATGAATCCATCTTACATCGAAGATAAAGCTATTTATGAAGAATGGAAAAAATGTATGGAAGAAATTGAACAAAGATATATGAAAATGAAAGAATTAGGAGCAACAACTGATATGTGTAGAGAGGTATTACCTCATTCAACAGCTGGAGAATATACAATGACTGCAAACATAAGAGAGTGGAAACATATTTTAAGTCTAAGAACAACAAAACATGTTCATCCATCAATAAGACAAGTATTAATTCCATTATTAAAATATTTTAAACAAGAAATGCCAGAAATTTTTGGAGATGTTGAATATGATGAAGACTTTGACCCTAAATATTATGCTAAATTGACAATAGAAGAGGAAGTATAAAATATGATAGATTTGCATATTCACAGTACTTATTCAGATGGAAGTTATTCAGTTGTAGAGTTATTAAAAGAAGCAGAAAAAAAGAAAATAGAAATAATTTCTATTACTGACCATGATAATGTTGGAGCTTATGAAGAACTAAGGAATCTGGATGTAAAAAGATACTTTTCTGGAAAAATTATACCAGGTTGTGAATTTAAATGTGTATTTACCAAATATGGATTACCAATAGAGATATTAGGATATGGCTTTGATGTTTCAGCTATAGAAGAATTTTTGAAATATAATAGTTCAATAAACAAACAAGAAAGATATTTAAAACATTTAAAAGAAGTAGGAAGCAAAATAGGGTTAATATTTGATAAAAATATAAAAATTAATCCTAATAGAAATGAATATGCTTCAGCAATTTTTGAAAAAGAATTAAATAAGCACATAGAAAATAAAGAAATATTGCTAGCAAATAATATAAAAATTGAAACTAATTTTTATAGAGATGCTCAAAGTAATAAAAATAGTATATTTTATATAGATGAATCAAAAGACTATGTAGAGCCAAACATAATTATAGATTTAATACATAAATCTGGGGGAAAAGTATTTTTAGCACATCCCTATATATATCATATAGATAATATATTAAATGTAATTGAAGATTTTATAAATAATTATAATATTGATGGTTTAGAATGCAATTATTCATTATTTTCTAAAGAACAGACAAATAATTTAACTAAGTTGTGTGAAAAATATAATCTATATACATCAGGAGGTACAGATTTTCATGGAACTAATAAACCTGATATAGAATTAGGTATAGGACAAGGAAATCTTAATATTGAGAAAAAGGTTATAGAAAATTGGATAACAAAAGTAGATAATATAATCAAGTAAAAGGAGCAAAACAAATGTTAAGTATAATAGTAGCAAAAGCAAAAAACAATATAATAGGAAAAGATAATGGCTTGTTATGGAAATTGCCAGATGATTTAAAAAGATTTAAAGAAAGAACAACAGGACATACAATAATAATGGGAAGAAAAACATTTGAATCTTTAGGAGGAATTTTACCAGATAGAATGCATATCATACTAAGTAGAAATCCAGACTTTAATATTGATTCAAACAGTGTAAAAGTAGTACATTCACTTTTAGAATTACAAGAATATATAGAAGATGAAGAAGAACATTTTGTAATTGGTGGAGCAATTGTTTACAATTTATTAATGCCTTATGCTAATAAAATGTATGTAACACAATTAGATAAAGATTTTGAAGGAGATAGCTTATTTCCAAGAATTAATGAAGAAGAATGGAAAGAAGTATCAAGAGAAAAAGGTCCTGATGATGGAGTTAATGATTTCGATTATGAATATATAACTTATGTAAGAAAATAAATAAAATAAAAGCTTTAGGTTAAACTAAGGCTTTTTTTGTCGAAATTTGCGATGGAAAATTATTGACAATAAAAAGATTTTAAAGTATAGTTGTAGTGTTTTATTCGTTTTGCTAATGTAATTCATACATTTAGTATTTCCAAGTATTGAAATTATAAGTAAAAATTGATATAATGATGGAGGTGATACATTGCCAATTATTTCACAATTTTATGGAATTATAATACAAATGTTTTTTGATGAAAATGGACAACACCATCAAAAACATGTACATATAAAATATAATGAATATAAAGCTGTATATGATTTAAAAGGAAAGATATTAGAAGGTAAACTACCAAAAAAACAACATAAATTGGTTGAAGCATGGATGTTTATTCATCAAGAAGAATTACAAAGTTTATGGAATTTAATGCAAGAACAGGGTGAATATTTTAAAATAGAACCATTAAAATAAAAAAGGGGGAATATTTATGTATATAGTACCAGATCCAATCGAAGTTAAAGCAATATCGAAATACAAGTTATACATAAAATTTGAAAATGGAGAAGAAAAGATTTTAGACATGGAAAAAGAACTTGATGAAAAATTTTATAATAAGTTAAAAAATTATGAATATTTCAAAAATGTAAAAATATCTAAAACAGGAATTACAATTGAATGGGAAGATGGTGAAGATATTTCACCAGAAAATTTATATTATAATAGCAAAACAATAAGAAAATAAATAAAATAAAAGCTTTAGGTTAAACTAATTTTGAAGGAGAAAAAAAGTATGTTTAAACCTAAAGCTATTTATTTTGAAAAAGAGATTGAAAACTATGAACTAGGAAAGCAACTATTAGAAAAATATAAAGAAGTTCCAAAAGTAGAAATAGAAAATCACAATAATATAGAAGAAATGAGAAAAAAGCAGAACAGCGAATTTATGGATATGAAAAGAAATTTAATAATTGGAACAAGAAAAACACACAAATTTGTAGAAAATCACAAAACATCAGACTATTTAGTTCCATATACATCATCTGGATGTACAGCAGCATGCATGTATTGTTATTTAGTTTGCAATTACAATAAATGTGCATATTTAAGACTATTTGTAAATAGAGAGCAGATGTTAGAAAAAATTATAAAAGTTGCTAACAAATCAGAAAAAGATTTAACATTTGAAATTGGAAGTAATAGCGACTTAATTTTAGAAAACACAATAACAGGCAATTTGCCTTGGACCATAGAAAATTTTAAAAATTCGCCAAAAGGTCATCTTACATTTCCAACTAAATTTGATATGGTTGATGATATTTTAAGTATAGACCATCAGGGAAAAGTAACTATTAGAATGAGTGTTAACCCAGAAACGATTATAAATAGAGTAGAATTTGGAACATCTAGACTAAAAGGAAGAATTGAAGCTATAAATAAACTAAAAGAAGCAGGATATAAAATAGGAATATTAATAGCACCAGTAATTATGGTTGAAAATTGGAAGGAATTATATTTAGAATTAATTAAAGAGTTATCAGAAAGTTTAACAGAAAAAGTAAAGAGAGATGTATTTTTTGAGATTATTTTTATGACATATAGTTTTGTTCATACAAAAATAAATGAAGAAGCATTTCCAAATGCAATTAATTTGTATGACAAAGAATTAATGACAGGGAGAGGAAAAGGAAAATACATGTATAAAAATCAATTAAGAGAAGAAGGAGAGAAGTTTTTAAGAGAACAAATGAAAAGGTACTTTCCCAATAATGAAATAATGTATATAGTGTGACAAAAGGTCGTTCCTTTTTGCCACACTTTTGTTTTTTAAATTATAAATAATTTTTATGTAAAATATTGAAATTAAAAAGCGAATATAGTATTATATAAAAAAAGAAAGGGAGGCATGAATTATGGAACAAGACTTGAACAAAAAAAGAGAAAATTATATTAGTTGGGAAGAGTATTTTATGTCTATAGCAAAACTTTCAGCGATGAGAAGTAAAGACCCATCAACACAAGTAGGAGCATGTATAGTAAGTAATGATAATAGAATATTATCAATTGGGTACAATGGAGCTCCAAATGGATTTAGTGATGATAAATTCCCTTGGGCAAGAAAAGCAGAAAATAACCTAGACACAAAATATCCTTATGTATGTCATGCAGAATTAAATGCAATTTTAAATTATAGAGGAAGTAAAAAAGACTTAGAAGATGCAAAATTATATGTAGATTTATTCCCATGTAATGAATGTGCAAAAATAGTTATTCAATCAGGGATTAAAGAAATTATATATTTATCAGATAAATATGCTACATCAGAAAACAATATTGCTTCTAGGAGATTATTTGATAGTTGTGGTGTTACTTATAGAAAGATGGTAACTGATGGAAAGAAAATAGAGATTAATTTAGAAAGTTAAATTAAAGAAAAGGGATTAAGACTCATAATCCCTTTTTTATTGTAATTCTACTATAGTAACTCCTAATTCTCCTTCGCCAAAGCTACCTATACGAAAAGACTGCACATGAGAATTAGTCTTTAAAAATTTATGAATTCCCTCACGAAGTTTGCCAGTTCCTTTACCATGGACAATTCTTACTGATTGTAATTTTGCTAAAGAAGTGTCATCTAAAAATTTATCAATTACCCAAATTGCTTCATCAACATTCATTCCAATTACATTTATTTCTGATTTTACTGATTTTGATTTAGAAATTGAATTATAAGAAGCAGTAGAGTTTTTACCAGTATTTGATTTTTTAATTTTCTCTAAATACTGAATTGGAACATTTATCTTCATACTGCCAATCTGAACTTGTACCTCATTAGACTTAGAAATATTAGATACAATTGTACCATTTTGACCTAAACTAGTTACAAATACTTCAACTCCTGGATGAATATCGCTAACACTTATTGCATTTTTAGGCTTTTCTGGTTGTGTTTTAGGTATAGATAAATCCTTAATTTTAGCATTTAGATTATTTCTTAACTTATTTAACTCACTACTTGACATAGAAATATCATTCATTTTACTAATTATAGAATTAGCTTCTTCTTTTGCCTCTAATAAAATCTTTCTTGCTTCTTGCTTAGCATTATTTATTATATTTTTATTTTGTTCTAATAAATTAGAATTATCTTTTTCTAAAGACTTTCTTAAGTTTGTTACTTTCTCTAATTCATTTGAAATTTCTATTTTATCTTTTTCAATTTTTGATTTATTATCATAAATATTTTTCAAAAGTTCCTCAAAATCAATATCAGTTTTATCTAAATTAGATTGAGCATTATTAATGACTTTTTCTGATAATCCAAGCTTTTTACTAATTTCATAAGCATTGCTTTTTCCAGGTACACCAATTAGAAGATTGTAAGTTGGACTTAAGGTGTTTATATCAAATTCAACAGAGGCATTTTCAAAACTATTATGAACCAATGCATATTTTTTTAATTCTTGATAATGTGTTGTAGCAACTGTTAATGAACCATTAGATTGAAAATGCTCTAAAATACTAATAGCAAGTGAAGCACCTTCTAAGGGGTCAGTCCCTGAGCCAAGTTCATCAACTAAGATTAAAGAGTTATTAGTAGAGTTTTCTACGATGTCTACAATATTTTTTATATGAGATGAAAATGTGCTAAGAGATTCAGAAATACTTTGGTCATCTCCTATATCTGCAAATATCTTGTCAAATACATAAATAGAAGTTTTTTCAGAAGCTGGTATATTTAGACCACTACAAGCCATTGCTGTTAATAATCCAATTGTTTTTAAAGTAACAGTTTTTCCGCCAGTATTAGGACCAGTTATAACTAAAGTTTGAAAAGATGTGCCTAATTCTAAAGAAATTGGAACAGCCGTAGATTGTTCAAGTAAAGGATGTTTAGCATTTTTTAAAATAATTTGTTTTTGCTTATTTATTTTGGGAGTAATTCCATTTAGAACTTTAGAGTACTTAGCTTTTGCAAAAATGAAATCTAATTTAGCAATTACATCAATGTCCTGCTTTATCTCTTCTATGTAAGGGAAAAATAACTTACTCAAATCTTCTAAAATTTTTTCAATCTCAATATTTTCTTGGGCTTTTAAATTTGAAATTTCATTATTTAATTCAAAAACTGAGACAGGTTCTATAAAAACTGTAGAGCCAGAGCTTGATATATCATGCACAAATCCCTTTATTTGACTTCTATATTCTTCCTTTACAGGAATTACATATCTATCATTTCTAATTGTTACTATAATATCTTGAATATATTTAGAATAAGTAGAAGAATGTAGATAAGCATTAAGTTTTGATTTTATATCTTGTTCTAAGTTTCTTTGTTTTTTTCTGATATTATATAACTCTTTTGATGCTTTATCATCGATTGTACTTTCATCTATAATGCAACTTGAAACCTTTTCAATAATAGAATTATTTGTATATAATTTAGAAAAAGTATCTTGCAAAATTGAATATTCTTCTTGATTAATATAATCTACTTGGAAATAATTTTTTAAATCATTTGAAATCTGCAAGACTCTAGTTACATCTAATATAGATTTAGCTGAAAGGGTACTATGAGATTCTAATATTTTCAGATTAGCTGTATTATCTGATAATTCTGTAAGAGGAGGAGTATTACATCTTGCCATAAGATTAACACTTTCTTCTGTTTCCTCTAACATTTCTTCAACTTCGTCTTGACTATTAGAAGGTAATAGATTAAAACATAAATCTTTTCCCAAAAATGTAATAGCATAATTTGCAAGATTATTTAAAATTTTATTATATTCTAGTTTTTCTAGATAGTGATTCATTTTACCATTCCTTTATTTTGTATATTTTTCACTGTTTTAGTGCATTATAATTATACATAGATTGGAAACATAAGTCAAATCAACTTTAATAGAAAAATTTCAAAATGGGGTTGACAAATAAAGGGAAGATGAGTTAAAATATAAAGGTGCCAAGAACAAGCACGGAAACTATGGTGGATGTAGCGTAGTTGGTTAACGCGCCAGTTTGTGGCACTGGAGACCGTGGGTTCGAGTCCCATCTTCCACCCCATTAATATATTGGACTGTAGCCAAGCGGTAAGGCACCAGACTTTGACTCTGGCATGCGCTAGTTCGAATCTAGCCAGTCCAGCCAAAAAACGGGATTTTTAGAAATCTCGTTTTTTTATTTTTATTTTTTATTATTGTTATTTTATCCTTTATTATCAATAGTTTTAAAGGATAAGGTTAAAGAAAATATTTTATTATGCATTTATTATTTCTTATTATTAAAATATAAAATTGCATGAAAAAATATTTTCATGCAATTCAGTAAATAAAGGGTTATATTATTTTATTTTAACAAGTGTTTTCTTAATTATATAAATTTAATAAAAAAATAATGAGAAAAATATTTGAATTGTTCAAATGGAATTTTGTAGAAAGACTAGTATCAAGAATAGATAACTTTATATTCAATATTTTAGTATCTAGAATAGGAGAAAACGAATATGCAGTACATGTAATTTTAATACAGATAAGAGATATTGTAGAGTCCTTTATACAAGGATTTGGAGATGGAATTACAATAAGTGTTGGAATTGCGTCTGGTAAAAAAGATGAATTATATATGAAACAAGTAAGAAAGGTATCTAAAACAATAATTAATATATCGTCTATAATAGTGTCTATAATAACTTGTATAATAGCATTTGTAATAATGAAAATATCTCTAAATGAAGAAAACTTAAAAGTTATATTCTATCAAGTATTGCCTATATTATTACTAGGAATTTATACTGTAATGAGTGCAACATATTATTATGCAATAATTAGGGGATTAAGAGATTTTAAATTTTTAGCAATAAGAAATTTTGTTAGTTCCCTAATAAAAATAATAGTAGCAACAATTTTAGCATATACTCCACTAGGAATAATAGGTGTATGGATTTCGTATCTAATATATTGCATATTACAAAAATATATGTCTAAAAGTAGAGCAAATCAATTGATATAAAACAAACTAAAAGGAATATTTCAAGACTAAAATAATATAATATATTAGATTATTTTAGGAGGAAATAATATGGGAGATAATATCTTTATAAATCTAGCAAAAGGCATAGGAATTTCATTAGTTGCAACATTAGTTTTATTAATAGTATTTGCACTTATTTTGACATATACTAATATATCAGAAACAGTAATTAGTCCTGTGATTATGGTGATTACAGCAATTAGTATATTAATTGGAAGCTCAATTGTAAATATGAAAATCAAAAGAAATGGTTTAGTAAATGGAGGAATCATTGGAGGTATTTACATATTAACAATTTACTTGATTTCTAGCATTTTAAATTGGAAGTTTTCACTTAATTTACAATCTATTATAATGATTATTTTAGCAATTTCTTTTGGAATATTAGGAGGAATTATAGGAGTAAACCAAAGAGCAAGTCAATAGTAAAAACTTAGTCTAGCTTTTTGACAACTATTTTAAAAGTGTCAATTTAGCTAGACTTTTTGTATATGTCATAATTTGTCGAAAAGTTTTTATTGACAAATGAGAAAAATGGAATTATAATCTAAATACATTTTCATATTTTAATTTTTAATTTATTCAAAAAGCAGTTCAAAAGAACTTTGCTTATCAATTATAATCTAAAAAAATCCAAAAAATAAAATTAAATAAAAGGAGGAATGCTATTGAAGAAAAGAAAGAGAATAGTATTAATAATTATAGCAATTATTGCAGTTATATTATCATTTATTGGAGGAAATGCATTTGCAAAATACATGTCAAAAGTAGAAGGAAAAGGCAGTGCAGATATTGCAAGTTGGAAATTTAAAGTAAATGAAAATGATGAGAATTTGCAAACAATATCATTAAGTTCCACAATAAATAATGAAACATTATCAAATTATAAGATTGCTCCAGGAACAGAAGGAAAATTTCAAATAAATTTAGATGCAACAGGAGCAGAAGTAGGAGTTGATTATCAAATTAGATTTGAAAATGAAACACAGAAACCTACAAATCTAGTATTTATGTATCAAGGAAATAATTACAGTTCAATAAAAGAACTAGAAGAAAACTTGAAAGGTACTATCAATGCAAATGAAGAAGAAAAAACGAAAGCGATTGAAGTCAATTGGAAATGGGCTTATGAAACAGGTGAAACATTAGAAGAAATTTCTAGAAATGATGAAATTGATACAGAAGAAGTACAAAGCATCAGTAATTACTCTTTTGATATAATCGTTTCAGGAACGCAAGTAGTACCACAAAATTCATAAAAATGTAAAATATGAAAATGTAAAAAGGAGGTTAGATGAAAAAAAGAACAAAGAAAATAACTCAAAAGACAATTATAGCAATATTAATAATATTTATAATCTGTCTATTATTTGTAGGATATACTTTTGCAAAAGGAATAGAAAATGTAATAGTAAAATCAAATGGACAAATAGCAGAACCAATATTACTTATTGAAAATGACCCAAGTATAGATATAACAGCTAACAATAACGAAGGAATCTATAATTTTGCAATTAAAAACTATAATGAACAAGATAAAATAACAGATATTAAACTCAAATATTATATAGAAATTTTAGCTAATGTAGATAATTCAGTACAAATAGACTTATTTAACAATGAAGATAAAATTGAATTAAATGATAACAAAACAGATTATATAGAAGTTTCAAATGATGAAAAAGAAGAAAAACAATATCAAATAAAAATAAAATACGAAAAAGAAAAATCAGAGTCTGTTTCAGAAATAATGGAAAAAATTCAAGTTAAGGTTCATACAGAACAAGTAAAGGCATAAGGTGATTACGTGAAGAAAATTAAAATTTTAAGTCTAATTATAATTCTTTTTATTATAAGTATACTTTTTATAAAAGGTTTAAAGAAAAGTCAAATTTTTGATGATATTTTATTCTTAAAGTTAGGTTCTAACACTTACCCAGAAAATACAAATATTAATTTAATGGAAACAGCAAATGAAGATACGTTAATCAAAAAAAAGATTGCACCAGGTACAAAAGGAGAGTTCTCTATTTTATTAAATGCAAAGAAAAATCTCAACTATAAGATAATATTTGAAGATTTAAATGAAAAGCCATCTAATTTAAAATTTATTGCAATGAATAATCAAAATATGATAATAGAAACAGATACTTTAGAGGAAATGTCAAATTATTTATCAGGAAATATTTCAGAAAAT
Organism: uncultured Clostridium sp.; assembly: GCA_948441945.1. Lineage (GTDB taxonomy): Bacteria > Bacillota > Clostridia > TANB77 > CAG-508 > CAG-269. The sequence continues at coordinate 15,121 of CAOJQV010000010.1, forward strand.
GAGCAAATAGAATTTAAAATAAAATGGTATTGGAAATTTGAAAATATAGATGATAAAAATACTACAGATTTCCAAGATACAAATGATGGACAAAAAATCAAGCAATATCAATTTAAAGTTTATACAGTTGCACAAGAGAGTTAGGAGGTGGAATAGATTATAAATAGAATAGTAAAAATTATATTTTTAGGTATAGTTATAATAAGTATTGGAACAATAGCAAAGGCTAAATACAAAATAGATAGTGAATTTTGTATAGCAAATCTTGCTATTGATAGACAAATTCCCATTATAGATGTAGTAGAAATCCAAAATAGTAATTCTAATTATGAAGGTTATGCAAATAAAAATCATACAATAAGCATAACACTAAAAGTTATTGAAAAATATATACAAGATACATATATTGATAAAAAAAATATAGAAATAAAGGTCGGTGGACAAGAAGTCAAAGATGCAAATATAGATATAAAAGAAATTTCAACAAATAGTGATGGAAAGATATATAAAATTGAATTGAATTGCTTAGAAGGAGATGGAGAATTAGAATTACAAATTTTAGAGGGAAGTGTTATTGATACAAGTGGATTAAAAAATGAGAATAAAAAAATAAAAACGAATATTATAATTGATAACACTCCACCAAGTGGAAAATTAACTGAAAATAAAATATCTGGAGGAAAAGTAAATGCAGTAATTTCAATGAATGAAAATATAAGAGGTCTAGAAGGATGGAATTTTTCATCAGATAAATTAACATTAGAAAAAGAATTTACTAATAATATTTCTTATGAGTTGCCAATTGTAGATTATGCAGGAAATCAAATTGATTTTAATATTAATATTACACAAGCTACATTTGTAAATATTGTATATGCTTCTCATAATTCAAATATAGGATGGACTTACGGATATGGTAATTATGATGTGGCTGGTAGTAAAGCAGTAAAGACTGATAGAAAATACAAAACGGAAGCATTAGCTTTTAGAATAACTGGAAATGTAGATAATGATTTTATACAGGCAAATGCATATGTATATACACATTGGGGAGAAGGTTCTAAAGCAAGGTGTGGTACCTCAAACATGATATATAGATATGGTCATAATCCAGATGTAGGAACATTTAAATCTATGAATTCAAATGATTTAGTAACAATAAGTGGAAATGAGTTTTTTCAATTAGGAGGAGCTGGAGTTAATACACCAAATTATACTGATATTAATGGGAATAATCCTGTACCTGATACAGGAAAATTTTCATATGGAATCTCAGGAATTAGTATGAAACTAAAAGATTATTCACAATTTTCTATAGTATATCAAATTCTTGTAAATAATGTTGGCTGGCTTCAAGCTTGCTCGGATGGTCAAGAATGTATGTATAACAAAACAAAACCTATGTCTGCTTTTAGAGTTGCCTTAGTTCCAAATACAGAAAAACAATATGTGTTAGATACTTGGAATAAAGATATTGGCACTTATAATTTATAATTTATTTTTTAATTTTTCTATAACTTTAAGTTTCAGTGTTTTATATATTAATTTCTATTCTTATTTTGAAATGGTTATAAAGTACTGAAACTTAAATATTATTACTAGACAAATAGCTAGAATTATGGTATAGTAACTTTTGAACATAAATTTTAAATATTGGGGTATCGCCAAGCGGTAAGGCATCGGACTCTGACTCCGACATTCCTGTGTTCGAATCACAGTACCCCAGCCACGTCGCAACTAGTTAGTTTGACTAGTTGTTTTGTTTTAAAAAACAACATAAGTCAAAATACTGTTGCTCCTTGTTTCGAAAAAAGTATCGCTTCGCTAATAACTTTTTTTGAGAGTATTTTCTGTAAGTGTAAGAACATTTGATAATACATTTGCAGATTTATTTTTTTACTGATTATGATATATATAAGGAAAGAAAATTCAAAAAAACAATTGAAATTTATGTAAATATATGATAATATATACTTGAAATTTTTAAATCTTACCAAGTGTAAGTTGTAACAATTAATCCCGAAAAAAATTTAAGGAGGAATGAACAATGCATGAAAGGGAAGATAACCAATTTAAGAGGCGGATGAAAGAATATAGGGATGAAGCTATCAATTCTCCATATTCAAGTACATCTTGTGCAGACGAAATTGTGCATAGAATTAGCACCTTAGCAGAAAACTGTATGAACGCTAGGGTAAAGTGGAATGGAGCAGCCGTATGCTGGCAACTTGAAGGAATTGTAAAAATGTTGCCATATCTTGCACAAAATACTCGTAATTATGAGAAATTAAGTGACGAGGATATGGCATCACTTGAAAAAATCTTCGAAGAATTAAATGAACTTCGCTCCGAAGTGATTTTACGCAATTCTCAGTTTCGGTGTAAGGACGAGCTTAGCAACAAAATAGGTTGCATCAGCGAAATTTTACAAAAAAACAAGTTTGGTCTTCATGATTCAGCTGTAAGCGAAGGAAACTGGCGTGATGGAATGCTTTTCCAGAGTTATGAAAATTTATGGAAAGTAATCCACCGTGTAAACGCAGAATGGGAAGAACTCTGGAGTAGGGGATTTTCTGTGAATGTATTTATACAATACTGGATGATGTTTCAAAGTGAAAGAGGTAATGGAGTAGAAAAGTCTGAAAAAGAAAAACTTGAGGAATTCATGGAGTTACTTGATGGTAAGATGCGATATGTAGCATTACCATACAAAAAACAGTTCGCAAGAATGAGAAACCGATAAAAATGCAAAGTTCTAAAAAGTAGTACACAAAAAACTGGTTCATAAGAGCCAGTTTTTTGTGTAAATAAATAATAAATAGAAAAGCTTGCAAAACTCAAGAAGATATGCTAAATTATAAGCATAGTAAAGGAGAAAATATGAAACAAACACAAGAAAAAGGGATTACTTTAATGGCATTAGTTATTATGGTAATAATCTTATTAATATTAACTTCAATAGGAGTCACATCAGGAACAACAGCAATAAAAACATCACAATATACACAATTCAAAAATGAACTAAAAATCTTACAAACAAAAGTAAACGAATTAAATCAAGAAAATAAAACTGAGATTGGAAGACTGATAACCCAAGAGGAAAAGAACAGCCTTGAAAAACAAGACATATCCGATATAATTTATAAAGCAAAAAGTGATGAAGAAAAAATAAAAATTCAACAAGGATTTAGATATTGCAATCAAGAAAGTATAAAGAATGAATTGAATTTAGAAAGCATAAAAAGAGAATATTTAATAAATGTGGAATATCGTTATATAATTTACTATAAAGGCTATGAGTATAATAACAAAACTATATATATGATAAATCAACTTGACAATAGTATATATAATGTAGAATATCAAGAAAACAATAGTGCAACAGGAAGTTTTGAAGTACAATACACAACTGAGGGGAATAAGTGGAAAATAGAAATTGTAAATATAAATTATGATGGGAATATTGATAACTGGAATGTAAGATATAAACATATTGATGATGAAAAGTGGAAAGAAACAAATAATTTAAACTTTTATGTAACAAAAAAAGGAAAATATTCAATTGAAGTTAAACATGGAAATGATATTAATTTAGGGATAAAAACTTTAATAATATAGGGATATGGGGACGTTCTTTTTCTCCCGTAAAACAGGGAATTAGGGACACTCCTTGATATTAATTTTATCAAGGAGTGTCCCTAATTCCCTGCTTTACGGGAGAAAAAGAACGTCCCCATATCCCTATATTGGCTCTACATGTATAATTGTTTTATAAACATTATCTAATAAGCTAACTGATTCTTCAATTGTATTTGCTAATGAATGACTATCAAAAGTACTTAAATTACCATCTAAACATATTGTAATAAAGACTATATGCTGAGCTCCAACAGGAGATGAGGAAATAGAGTCTATTTTTTTTACATCCTTAAAACTATTTATAATATCTAAAATTAAATCCCTAGTCTTTTCATCTATTGATATATCCATCAAAACATTATAGCTTTCTAAAAGAATTGTAATACCAGTATACCCAATCCAAAGAGAAATACCAATACCAACAATACTATCAAACCAGTAAATTTGATAAGCAGATAAAATAATAGAAATAAGGGTAAAAGTAGTTAAAACACAATCATTTCTATGGTCTTTCATATTAGATTTTAATAAAATATTATTATATTGCTTATAAATGTACTTTGTATATAGAAATAGAGCTAATTTAGTTATAATCGTAATTATACATACTAAAATTAGAAACCAAGAAAATTGTAGAGTACTTCCTAAAATCAATGTACAAACAGCATCATAAAATAATTTTCCTGCTATAAATATCATAGAAATTGCAATAAACATAGAAAAAATATACTCTGCTTTTCCATGCCCAAAATTATGGTCTTCATCATTTGGCTCACTTGCAATTCTATTACCAATAAAAGTCATAAGAGAAGCAAATATATCTCCAGCACTATTAAATGCGTCAGCTATCATAGCTTGACTTTTAAAAGTAAAACCAATAATTGCTTTAATAATAAGCAAAAATATATTGCCTATAACTCCTAATATTCCTGCTCTTTTTGTTAGTATAAATCTATCTTCATTCATATTCACACCTGTTTCATTATATGTAATTGTTTGAGAAATATTATACCACAGAAAAACTGTAAGTCAAATTGTATGACAATTGCTTAAAATTTTTTAGATGTTGAGTGTCTACTTGTGCTTGTTCCTCTTTAGGTTCTAATCCTATTGGACGTTATTTTTTGTTCATTACATTTGATTTAGAAGTTCTATGTTACGTATTAAGCCGAGTTGTGAAATAAAAAATGAATATAATATAACTTTTTTCCGTGAACATCCCCTATTGGCTAACTTAACAAATTCTAAATCTCATTTCAATCAAGCAAAATAACATCTAATAGGATTAGAACCTAAAGAGGAACAGACATAAGTAGGCACTCCACATTTAAAAATTTTAAACGATTGCTATATCAAATTGAAAGTGAAAAGTTTTTATGATATAATGCAAAAAAAATTATGAGGAGAGAAAATGGTAGCAGAAGTAATAATAAATAGTACAGCAAAAAAATTAAATAGAACATTTGACTACAATATACCAGAAAATTTAGAAGATTTAGTATTAGTTGGTAGTAAGGTTTTGGTACCATTCGGCAGATTAAAAAATCTAGAAGAAGCATATATAGTAAAAATAAAGCAATCTTCAGAGTTTGAAATCAAAGACATTGCAAAAGTTGAAACAGAACTTACAGACAAACAAATTGAACTTGCAAGTTGGATGGCAAATAAATATTTTTGTAATATTTCAGAATGTATTAAACTAATGCAAACACCAGGCACAAGAACTAAAAATGTTACTAATAGAATTCAAGACAAAAAAATAAATCTAGTATGTTTAAAAAAAGAATTTGATGAAATTTTAATAGATATAGAAAACAAAAAGTTGAAATCAGAAAAACAAATCAAAATACTAGAATTTTTAAAAGATAACTCAAAAGCTACTATTACTGAAATAGAAATGTTTACAGGTAGCTCCAGAACAATTGTTAATACACTAATAAAAAATGGATACTTGGAACTTAAAGAACAAAAAGTACAAAGAAATCCATTAAATAATAAGAAAATAGAAAATACACAAAATTTAAAACTTACAGATGAACAAGAAAAAGCATTTAATAAGATTGTAAAAACAATAGATAATAAAAAATATGAACAATTTTTATTATATGGTGTAACAGGGTCAGGGAAGACAGAAGTTTATTTACAGTTAATTAATAAAGTGTTAAATGAAAATAAATCAGCAATCGTATTAGTGCCAGAAATTTCACTAACTCCACAAATGCTAGATAGATTTATTTCACGCTTTGGAAAAGAACAAATAGCAGTTTTACATAGTAAATTATCAATTGGAGAAAGACATGATGAATGGGAAAGAATTAAAGAAGGACAAGCAAAAATTATAATTGGAGCAAGGTCAGCGATTTTTGCCCCTGCACAAGACTTAGGAATAATTATTATAGACGAGGAACATGATAGCTCTTATAAATCGGAGGCAAGTCCTAGATATAATGCAAAAGAAGTAGCAGAAAAAATATCAAATGACTTACAGATACCATTATTGTTAGGAAGTGCTACACCAGATTTAAATACATTTTATAAAGCAAAAGAAATTAATCAAATTACATTACTAGAATTAACTAAAAGAGCAAATAAATCTAACTTGCCAAAAGTAGAGATAGTAGACTTAAAACAAGAATTAGCAAGTGGTAACAGAACAATGCTAAGTAGAGACCTTTATCAAGCAATTGAAGAAAATTTAAAAAATAAATTACAAACAATTTTATTTTTAAACAGAAGAGGATACTCAACATTTATAATGTGTAGAAATTGTGGATATACTGTAAAATGTAAAAACTGTAATATTAGTATGACATATCATAGTTACGAAAACAAATTAAAATGTCATTATTGTGGATATGAAGAAAAAGTAGTTAAAATCTGTCCAGAATGTGGAAGTGATAAGATAAGATATTTTGGAACAGGAACTCAAAAATTAGAACAAGAAATTTTAAAACAATTTCCAGAATCTAAAACAATTAGGATGGATGTTGATACTGTAACTAAAAAGAACTCTCACGAAGAGATTTTAAACAAATTTAAAACAGAAAATATAGATATATTAATTGGAACACAAATGGTAGTAAAAGGACACCATTTTCCAAAAGTTACTCTAGTTGGAGTAATAGCAGCAGATGGCTCACTTAATATTGATGATTACAGAGCAACAGAGAGAACTTTTCAAATACTGACACAAGTAGCAGGAAGAGCAGGAAGAGAAAACTTGCCAGGAAAAGTAATAATCCAAAGTTATAATCCAGAAAACTATAGCATCCAAAATGCACAAAAACAGAATTATGAAGAATTTTATAAAATAGAAATACTATTACGAAAACAGTTGAAATATCCACCATTCTGCGATATAATAGTAATTGGATTTAATGGAACAAACGAAAAAGAAATTAAAGAAATATCTCAAAATGCTTATGAATTTGCACAAAACAAGTTAAATACATCTAAATTTAAAGTAATGAGACCAATGCCATCACCAATAGACAAAATACAAAATCGATTTAGATGGAGAATGATAATTAAAGGAAATATGACGAAAGAAGCAAATGAGACTTTAAATAATTTACTTAAAAATATATATGATAAAGATTATAAAAATACCAAGATTACTATTGATGTAAATCCAAATAGTATGATGTAAATGTCCCAAAAGGGACGTTTACCTGTGGGACATTATTTATAAATACCCTACAGGTATCTGCCCATTTTGGGAAAAAGAAACAAAGGGGGAAGAAAAATGGCAATAAGAAATCTAAGATTAGAAGGCGATGAAATTCTAAATAAAAAATCTAGAGAAGTTGAAGTAATAGATGATAAATTACAAATATTAATAGATGATATGATTGAGACTATGCATAAATATAATGGTGTAGGACTAGCTGCTGTTCAAGTTGGAATTTTAAAAAGAGTAATTGTAATAGATTTATATGATGATAAAGGACCAATTGTTTTAATAAATCCAGTTATTTTAAAAACAAAAGGAGAACATGAAGTTGATGAAGGATGCTTGAGTTTTCCAAATAAATTTGCAAAAATAATGAGACCAGAAGAAGTAACAGTAGAATATACAGATAGAGAAGGAAAGAGAATAAAACTTAAGGCTAAAGATTTGTTAGCACAGGCAGTTTGTCATGAATGTGACCATTTAGAAGGAGAAGTTTTTGTAGATAAAATTCTTCCTGGAACTTTAGAATATGTAGAACCTGAACAATAAAAGGAGAATATAGAATATGAATATATTATTTATGGGGACGCCAGACTTTGCAAAAGAAAGCTTAGAAATGGTATATAATGCGGGGCATAAAATACTAGGAGTAGTTACAAATCCAGATAAACCAAAAGGGAGAGGGATGAAAATGATAGCTTCTCCTGTAAAAGAATTTGCATTACAAAAAAGTATGCCAATATATCAACCGATAAAAGTACGAAATAATCCAGAATTTATAGAAGAAATAAGAACTCTAAAACCAGATGTTATATGCGTTGTAGCTTATGGAAAAATTCTTCCAAAAGAAATATTAGATATACCAAAATTGGGGTGTATAAATGTACATGGTTCACTACTTCCTAAATACAGAGGAGCTGCACCAATTCAATGGGCTGTTTTAAATGGAGACAAAAAAACAGGAATAACAACAATGTATATGGATGTAGGTATGGATACAGGAGATATGATTTTAAAAGAAGAAGTTGATATTGGAGAAAATGAAACAACAGGAGAATTATGGGAAAGACTTTCTAAAATAGGCGGAAATTTATTAGTTGAAACATTAAAACAAATTGAAAATGGAACAGCACCAAGAGAGAAACAAGGAGAAGATTTTACAATGGCACCGATGCTTGATAAAGAAATGTCTAAGATTGACTGGGAAAATAAAACTGCTGAAGAAATTAAAAATTTAGTTAGAGGATTAAATCCAATTATGGGAGCATATACGCTTTTAAATGGTAAAAAAATAAAATTCTGGAAAGTCGATATAGCAACGAATATTGGATATGATGAAGAAAATATTAAAATATTTAGAAATGGTACAGTTCTTATATCAGACCAAAGAGATGGATTATTTATTAAAACTAAAAAAGGAATATTAAGTGTTTTAGAAATCCAAGGAGAAAATGCAAAAAGGATGAGTATATTAGACTTTTTAAGAGGAAATCAAATTGAAGAGTTTGAAGTATTTGAATAAAAATTTAAAGGGGGAAAAGTAAGTATAATGAATAATATAAATTATGAAAAAAATAACAAAGAAAGAGTAGTATACTTAGATATTTTAAAAATTATATCAATGTTGGCAGTAGTGTTTGTACACATATCTGCACAAAATTATTATCTAGTGGAACCTCAATCATTTGAATGGAAAGTTTTTAATATATATGATAGTTTTGCAAGATTTAGTGTACCAGTTTTTGTAATGATTAGTGGATGCTTATTTTTAGACAATAAAAAAGAATTAACAATGAAAAAACTATATTTTCATAATATTCTTAGAATTATAACAGCATATATATTTTGGGCAATATTATATGCAATTGAACCATTGATATTTGGACAAGAAATTTCATTAAAAGATACTTTAGTAAGAATTATAGAAGGCAGTTATCATATGTGGTTTATGTTTATGATTGTAGGATTGTACATTGTTACACCAATATTAAGAAAAATCGTAGAAGATAAGAAAGTTACAGAGTATTTTCTTATTACAGCACTTATTTTTACAATTATAATACCAGAAATTTTAGGATTATTACATATAACAAAATTATCACAAACTTATTCAAAACTTAATATTACAATAACATTAGGATACTCTTGTTATTTTATATTAGGATATTATTTAAGTAAAAAAGAATTGAAAAAGAAAAACGAAATACTTATATATCTATTAGGAATATTAGGATTTATAGCTACAGCAGTAATAAGTCAAATTATTACTAATAAAACAGGTAAAGCGTATGGGCATTATAGTTATTTTTATACTGGAGTTATGTTAGAAGCCATTGCAGTATTTATTTTGGTAAAAAATATAGCATCAAAAATAAAATTAAATGAAAAAATGAAAAATATTATATATAATATTTCTAGAAATTCTTTTGGGGTTTATTTAAGCCATATTTTAGTAATGGAAATTTTGCAAGCACGAGGAATAAGTACTATACTATTTAATCCAATATTTTCTGTTCCTATAATATCAGTATTAGTATTTATAATTTCTAATATTATTTCAGAAATAATTCACCATATACCAATACTAAAAAAGTATATAGTTTAGGATTTGATATAAAGATAGAACAAAATATAGGAAATTTTAATGTATATAAAAAATAACCCAAAAAAGGTTGTAAAAAATGCCAAATATTGATATACTTATAACATATTTAAGTATATCAATTTTAAATTCAAAAAAGGAGGAATTTTAAATGGAAGAAAATGAAGTAAAAAAGCAAGAAGAAGTAGTAGAAGAAGTTAAAGAAGAACAAACAGAAAATGGAATAGAAATATCAAATGATGTTATAGCTGTAATAGCAGGAGTTGCAGTTTCAGAAGTACAAGGAGTAGCTTCTATGTCAGGAGGATTTGCAGGAGGAATTACAGAAGTATTAAGTGGAAAGAAAAATCTAGCAAAGGGAATAAAAGTTGAAAAATCAGAAAATTCAGCAAAAATAGACGTTAACATTATAGTAGAATATGGTTCAAGGATACCAGATGTAGCATTTGAAATTCAAAATAGAGTAAAAAAATCAGTAGAAGATATGACAGGATTCAAAGTAGAAGAAGTTAATGTTCATATTCAAGGTGTTAATACAGAAGTATTAAAAGAAGAGAAAGAAAACAACACAGAAGAGTAAAAGATGATTACAGAATTTATTTCATAAATTCTGCATAAGTTATCCGTAATTCACTAACGTTCAAACGGCTAACTTAAAAGGAGAAAGAGGTATAAAAATGAAAATAATAGAAAAAATTACATTAATTATATATTCAAACTTAATATTAATTGCATCAGTTATAGCATGTTTGATAATATTTAAATGGATAGATGTTGATATAGTACTAAGTTTGGTTAAAAATTTAATTGTATCAGAACCTTCATCAAAAATTATTTTAGGAGTAAGTATAGTATTTATTTTATTATCTATAAGATGTATATTCTTTGACCCAACATCAAAACAAAACTTAAAAGATAAACAAGGAGTCTTATTAGAAAATGAAAATGGAAAACTAATGATATCTAAAGAAACAATAGAAAACTTAGTAGAAGCTGTAACAAATGAGTATAAAACAGCAAAAGAAGTATCTTCAAGAGTCGAAATTGATAAAGAAAACAATGTTAATATTTTTGTTAATCTAATTGTTGGAGCAGACTCTGTTATAAAAGATTTATCTGTTGATTTACAAGAAAAAATAAAAAGTAGAGTAAAAGAAACTACAGACTTAGATGTTAAAGAAGTAAACATTATGATAAAAAGGGCTATCCAAGAAAAACAAAAAACTGAAAAAGAACAAGCATAAGAAAGAAGGGAACAAAAGAGTATGGAAGATTTTAAAAAATTTGTAACTCAATATAGAGGTGCAATCATAGGAGTTATTGTTGCAATTGTAATATTAGCTACAAGATTATATGCACTAATTGTAGGAGTTTTGTTAATTTTAGCAGGTGCTTTTATAGGAAATTATGTACAACAAAATAAAGATGATGTAAAAAATAAGTTGAAGAATTTTATTGATAAAATGTAAATAGAAGAGGATTAGAAAAATGAATAGAACAACTATGAGAGAAAATGCTTTCAAACTAATATATAGTTTAGAAATTCAACAATCAGATAATTTAGAAGAACAAATTGAATTATTTATTGAAAGTAATGAAATAAAAGATAAAGAAGCAAAAAAATATATTGAAGAAGTTATTTTAGGAATTAAAGAAAAACAAACTGATATATTAAAAGCAATCGAGCAAAATTTAAAATCAGATTGGAAAATAAGTAGAATTTCTAAAATGGATTTAGCTATTCTAAAATTAGCTATTTATGAAATAAAATATAATGAAATACCATATAAAGTAGCAATAAATGAAGCGGTTGAACTAGCAAAAAAATATGGAGAAGATAAATCAAAAAACTTTGTTAATGGTATTTTAGCAAGTATAGTAAAGGAAATATAAATTTATGAGATATGAAGAAATGGCAGTTACGGTAAGTCAGCTAAACAGTTATATCAAAGATAAAATAGCAGATGACGAATATCTAAATAATATATTAGTAAAAGGTGAAATATCAAATTTCAAAAATCATTATACAGGACATTTATATTTTACACTAAAAGACGAAAACTCGTTAATTAAATGCATCATGTTCAAAAGCTATGCCCAAAAACTTGAATTCATTCCAAAAGATGGGATGAAGGTATTTGTATTAGGTGGTATATCTGTATTTGAAAGAGATGGTGTATATCAAATATATGTAAAAGCTATGCAAGAAGATGGAGTTGGAGCTTTATATAAAAAATATGAAGAACTAAAAAACAGACTAAAAAGTCAAGGATATTTTGATGAAAGTCATAAACAAAAAATACCATTAATGCCTAAAACAATAGGAGTATTAACCTCTCAAACAGGTTCAGTTATTAGGGACATTATTAATGTAAGCACAAGAAGGAATCCTAATGTAAATATTAGACTATTACCAGTGCCAGTACAAGGAGAAGGAGCTGCAGAAAAAATAGCACAAGGAATTACACTAATGAACGAAAAGAAATTAGCAGATGTTTTAATTCTTGCAAGAGGAGGAGGTTCTTTAGAAGACCTATGGCCATTTAATGAAGAAATTGTAGCACACAGTATATATAATTCAGAGATACCAATTGTCTCAGCAGTAGGACATGAAACTGACTTTTCTATATCAGACTTTGTAGCAGACTTAAGAGCACCAACACCTTCGGCGGCTGCAGAACTTACAGTTCCAGATATTTATGAATTAAAACAAAAAAATAATATATATCAAAATAGACTAAGGCTAGCTTTAGTAAAAAAAGTAGAAATTATGAAATTACGATTTGAAAAAGCTATGTCAAGTAGAATTTTTAAAGAACCATTAAGAAATATAAATGACCAATATTTAAAAATAGACAATAATATTAAAAGATTAGAAAATGCAATTAAAAGCAAGCAAAAAGAAGAAAAAACAAAATATATAGAATTAATATCTAAATTAGATGCATTAAGCCCATTAAAAACTTTAACAAGAGGATATTCTTTTACAGAAAAAGAGAATAAAATAGTTAGAAGCATAAAAGAACTTAATACAGGAGACAAAATAACTATAAGATTAGTAGATGGACAAAAAAACGCTCAAATTATTTGAAAAAGTTAGAATAGAGGTAAAAAAATGACAAATAAAACAAAAATTGTTATAGGAATATTAGTAATATCTGCGATTATAATTGCTATTGTAGGAATTGCAGGCAATATAAGAAAAGATGATAAAGAAAAAAAGAAAGATGAACTTGAAAAGATGTATGAGTATTTTAATCAAACAAATAATTCAAATGATAATCAAATAGAAAATAATGCAGAAGGAAGTAAAGACGAAACAGAAAATAATAATAACACAGTAGAAAATATTAATCAAAACAAAAATAATACTGTAATTGGAAAAGAAGAACAAGATAGCAAACAAGCAAGTCAAAACTCAGCTAATTATGAGCAAAAAGCGATAGATATGGCTAAAGAAGAATGGGGTATATCTATCAACTCTTACGATTTTCAAATAACAGAAAAACAATCAGATACAATTTATAAAGTAACAGTAAGAGAACAAAATGGCAACAAAAATGCAGTAGCAATTTATACTATTGATGTAGAAAAAGGAACTGTAAAAGAGTAAAGGAAGGAAGTAAAATGGCAAAATCAAATTTTGAAGATAATATGCAAAGCTTAGAAAAAATCGTAACAGAATTAGAAAAAGGAGACTTGAATTTAGAAGATTCCATTTCTAAATTTGAAGAGGGAATAAAATTATCAAAAGAATGCAACAAAATACTAGAAGAATCAGAAAAGAAAATAACAATTTTATTAGAAAAAGATGGTAACTTAGAAGAAGTTAATTTTGTTGCTGAAGACTAAAGAAAATAGCAAATTAAGGAGAGAACAAAACGTGAATAATCTATTAGAGATAATACAAAACAAATATATATATATGCCAATTTTAATGTGGTTTTTTAGCCAATTATTTAAGGTAATATATGATTTTATAACAACAAAAAAATTAAATTTTAAAAGAATGCTAGGTGCAGGAGGAATGCCAAGTTCTCATTCTGTAATGGTAATGACTTTAGCAACAATGGTAGGAAAAGCCGAAGGAGTAGATTCTACTATATTTGCAGTATCATTTATATTTGCATTAATTGTGATGTATGATGCATGTGGTGTAAGGAGAGCAGCTGGAAAACAAGCAGAAGTGTTAAATAAAATTATAGATACACCAAAATTTACAGGATTACAAATGTCAGAAAGATTAATAGAAGTATTAGGGCATACTCCAATACAAGTATTAGTAGGAGCAATAATTGGAATTATAGTAGGACTAATAGTTTAAATATAGGAGGTAGTAAAAATGGAAGATATTGAGATTGCAAGAAATACGAAATTACAAAGGATAGAAGAAATTGCACATAAATTAAATATAAAGGATGAAGATTTAGAGTGCTACGGAAAATATAAAGCTAAGATTTCTAATTCAGTATTAGAAGAATTACAAACTAAGAAAAACGGAAAATTAGTTTTAGTAACAGCAATAAATCCTACACCATTAGGGGAAGGAAAGACAACAGTATCAATTGCAATTGCAGACGGATTATCTAAAATTGGAGAAAAACCCATTTTAGCATTAAGAGAACCATCTTTAGGACCAGTATTTGGAATCAAAGGAGGAGCAACTGGTGGTGGAAAAGTACAAGTTGCACCTATGGAAGATATTAATTTACACTTTACAGGAGATATTCATGCTATGACATCTGCTAATAACCTATTAGCAAGTATGATAGACAATCATATTTACTTTGGAAACGAGTTAGATTTTAAAAGAGTTACATGGAAAAGATGCGTAGACTTAAATGATAGACAACTAAGAGTAGTAGATACAGGACTATCAGGAGAAAAAAATATTGTACCAAGAAAAGATGGATTTGATATAACAGTTGCATCTGAAATTATGGCAATACTATGCTTATCAGAAAACATAGATGATTTAAAAACAAAATTAGGGAACATAGTTATTGGATATAATTCAAAAGAAGAACCAATATATGCAAAAGACTTAAAAGCAGAAGGAGCAATGACAGTTCTTCTAAAAGATGCTATAAAGCCAAATATAGTACAAACATTAGAACATACACCAGCAATTCTTCATGGAGGACCATTTGCAAATATTGCTCATGGATGCAATAGTATTATAGCAACTAAAATGGCAATGAAATTAGCAGACTATGTAATTACAGAAGCAGGATTTGGAGCAGACTTAGGAGCAGAAAAATTCTTAAATGTTAAATGTAGAAAAGCAGGAATAAAACCAGATGCAGTAGTAATTGTAGCAACAATTAAAGCACTAAAATATCATGGAGGAATTGAAAAAGATAAAATACAAGAAGAAAATTTAGAAGGCTTAAAAAATGGTATGAGCAACTTGTATCAACATATAAGAAATATAAAAGAAAAATTTGGACTAAATGTAATAGTTGCAATTAATAGATATAACACAGATACAGTTAATGAAATAGAATTTATACAAAAAGAACTAGAAAATAAAAATATAGAAGTAAGTCTAGTAGAAGGATGGGCAAAAGGTGGAGAAGGTGCTATAGACATAGCACAAAAACTAACTAAATTAGTAAATAAAGAAGAAAACTTTAAATTTATTTACGAAGATAACGATAATATTCGAACAAAAATAGAAAAAGTAGCAAAAGAAATATATGGAGCAACAGGAGTACAACTATCAGAAGAAGCAGAAAAAGAAATCAAAAAAATCGAAAAGTTAGGGTACAAAAATCTACCAGTATGTATTGCAAAAACACAATATTCATTTTCAGATGATGCAAAAAATCTAGAATGTAAAGAACCATTTAAAATAACTATTAGAGAAGTTAACTTAAAAGCAGGAGCAGGATTTGTAGTAGCAATAGCAGGAAAAATAATGACAATGCCAGGGCTTCCAAGAGTACCAGCAGCAGAGAATATAGATATTGACGAAAATGGTAATGTAGAAGGAATATTTTAAATAAGAAGAGTGTGACAAAGGGGGCGTCCCTTATTGTCACACTTTTTATATTAGTTTATGTTACATTTGTAATAATAAAAATATATAAATGTAATATATGGAAAAAATAAATTTACTATTATAAAAATCCGTAAGTTGCTAAAATAAAAAATAGTGAAAATTGTAAAATAGTACAGTTGACACTATTTTTTTTTACATTATAATTAAAACAATTATAATTAAAATAATGATTATAAAATATAGAAATTATTAAGAGAGGAGATAAGTAATATGAAAATAAAAAAAATACTAGCAATTCAGATAACATTAATAATGTTAATAGATCTGTTTTTGCCATATTTAATGTTACTTACAAAATCGTATAATAAAACATTAATTGTACCAAATCCAACAACAATTATAGAACCAATTACAGAAGAGTGGGCTAATGGAAAATTGAAGCCAAATAAAATACATAATAATGTTACAAGTATAATAATAAAAACACCTACAAAAACAACATATATGCATGGAGAAGAATTAGATTTAGCAGGTGGAACAATTACCATAAATTATGATAATGGAGTATCAAATACAGTAATAATCACAAAAGATATGATAACAGAAGTAGATGGAACAAAATCTGTAAATATGAGACCAAATGAATTTGAATATGATAGTATAACACATAGATTTTCAAAAACAGTACAGATAACTTATACAGATGCAAGTGGAGTAACAGTTACAAAACCTTATACATTTGATATAATAAATGATATAAAATCAATAAGTGTATATGGTGATAAGCATAAGATAATATATAATGTAAAAGAACCACTAGACATAATGAATTTAGAAATTTTAGTAAGAAGAGCAATAGGAACATCAATAGTAGCTGTTACAGACCCAAGTATGATAAGTGGATTTAAAAATGATAAAAGCTATGAAGATTTACCATTAACAATAACTTATAGTGAAAATGGTATATACAGAAAATGTCATTATACTACAAATGTAATGTAACAAAATATGTGACAAAAGGGTCGTTCCTTTTTGTCACATTAATTGAATAAAAAAATAAAAAAAACTCACAATAATATAAAGAAAGTGAGGTTTTTTATGTTAGAAGATAAAATAGAAATACAAAATAGTGAAAATACAGCATCATTTAATTTCAGAACAGATTTAGCATCAGAAAGAAGAGATTTATATAAAAAGGCAAACAGTATTGAAAATGAAATAACAGGTATAGAAAGTATGAAAGAAGAAATAAATGATAAAATATCAGTAGAAAGAGTAAAAATAACAAATGAAGAAGGTGAAAAGGCAATAGGAAAACCAAAGGGGAGTTACATTACAATAGATATAAAAAAATTAAAATTAGCACAAGATGAAGATATAGAAAAATCTGCAGAAACATTAGCAAATGAATTAAGAACAATAATTGATGCACATATTGATAAACAAGGAGAAATCTTAGTAGTTGGATTAGGAAATATATATGTTACACCAGATGCTTTAGGACCAAAAGTAATTAATGAAATAGAAGTAACTAGACATATTATAAACTATTTACCACAATATGTAGAAGAAGGAACAAGGATGGTAAGTGCTATATCACCAGGAGTTTTAGGAACAACAGGAATAGAAACACTAGAAATAATAAAAGGAATAGTAGACAATATTCATCCAAAACTTGTTATAGTAATAGATGCATTAGCCTCAAGAAGTATAGAAAGAATTAGTAGTACTGTACAACTATCAGACACAGGAATTATTCCAGGAGCAGGAGTAGGAAACAAAAGAGCAGAAATAAGTCAGTCAACATTAGGAATTCCAGTTATTGCAATAGGTATACCAACAGTTGTAGAAACAGCAGTACTTGTAAATGATTGCTTAGATTTATTTATTAGTAAATTACAAGAAGAAGCAAAATCAAATGATTATTTAAATCAATTAAAAGAACAAGATAATTATGAAGAAATAAAAGAGGCATTATTACCAAAAGAATATAATTTAATTGTAACACCTAAGGAAATAGATGATTTAATCGAAAATATGAGCGAAGTTGTAGCAAAAGGAATTAATATGAGTATGTAAAACATAGAGAGGGATTTTGAGACTTGTTCTCTTAATCCCTCTTAAAAATTTTTAAAAAATGTCGAAAAAGATTGTATTTTTTTTATTTATGTAATATAATTATACCATAAAAAATTTAGGGGGAAAATAAAATGGAAAAATCAAAAATCGATTTATACTTAACAACAAACGCAAAATACTTTGAACCATCAGCAATACCAGTTATCAGACAAAAATTAGAAAATGCTAGTGATGATGCATTAATAACATTACAAGCAACAGAATTAAAGGATCCAACAACTATATTACTTATTTCTATATTCTTAGGAGGACTAGGAATAGACAGATTTATGATTGGTGATACAGGATTAGGAGTTTTAAAATTATTAACAGGTGGACTTTGTGGAATTATGACAATTATTGACTGGTTTACAATTAGTAAAAAGACAAAAGAAGTAAATTTATCAAAAATTAGTATGATAATGTAATGGGAAAGATAAATAAAATTTTTAAATATATAATCATTAATATTCTTATATTAGTGATTATATATTTATTTTACTTAAAAGGAATTAGAATATGTCTTATTTATAATGTGTTTCATGTACCCTGTGTAGGATGTGGACTAACAAGAGCAATTATATGTTTATTACAAGGTGATTTTATAAAATCTATACAATATAATTTGTTGGCAATTCCTATATGCTTTATATATTCGTTAATGACAGTATGGTATATAATAGATGCTATAAAAGAAAAAAATTCTTTACAAGAATTCCTTAATAAAAATAAAAAAAAGATAATTGTAATATGTATTATACTTTTTTTTGTTAGTACTATAAAAAATTTAACAAATCCACTATTATATTAAAGAGGGATTTCAAGACTAGGTCTCTTAATCCCTCATAAAACTCGTTTTTCTATTCTTATATAAATTACAAATATCACAATCAGTACATATTTCAATTCTATTTTCAAAAATTAAAATTAAAGTTTGAATAAATTCATCTATATAATTATTTATAAGATGGATATAAATTTTTTTCGGTAGTAAATTAAGTAATGTATTTAAAGCATAATCATTTGAAGAAAAAGTAATATCAGATAAATATTTAGCCTTAAAAATATCATCAGATATATTAATAATGTCTTTATTTTCATCTAATAATATAGAAGATTCATTACTATAAATTAGATGTAGCATTTGGCAATTCGGACTTTGAGAATTAATATACATTTTTAGCAAAGACACAAATTCAGTATATTCTTTTTCTATAATAAAGCTATTTACTGCATCATCTACAACATTTTCTAAAATAGATAAATAATTTTTTAATCTAAAATTTATAAAGCCAAGTAGTATAATAGATTTATGCTCAGTTAAATAATCCTCAAAACTTTTTATCAAACAATTATATTTTTTATCAAAATAAGTATTAAAGTCATCTGTAAAAATATCTAAACATATATTTAAAATACGCTTTTTTTCATTGCTATCAAAGTAAAAATAATTTTTTTGTAAAATATTTTTTATGAAAACTTCTTCTAATTCGTCAATTACTAAACAGGATAATATACAAGAAATTTCATGAATAAATACTGTATCATTATCACCACAATAATGTACAATAACATTTTGATAGTTTTTAAACTTGTTAGAAGATATAAAAACAGGACTTGTTTCAACATAGTCAAGTTCATTTAGTAGATAATCTAATAATTTTAAGTCATTTGTTTTGATACATATAGATTTCATGAAATTCTCCCCTCTCAAATATTATCTACTAAATTTTTAAAGTTATACATTATAATATGCAAAATACTTAAAAAGGAGCTTGTTTAAAAAAAATAGAAATATGTTTATAAAAATAAAACATATTTCTTCTTTTATAAATAAATTCGATAATCGATATCTGGAAAAATACAGTCTTTTTTCGTAATATCTTTTAAGAAATCTTCATCAATTTCATCATTTTTAATTTGATTATATAATTTTGTAAAACGACCAATATGGTCTTTGATACGCTTTTTAGCATAATCAACCATAGTACCATTAGTAATAATAAATAACCAATCACTACTTTGTGCAAGTAATAATTCTCTAGCACATTGATTTAAAGCTTTTTTCTTTAAGCCTTTTGCATCAGGAAATGTGCATGCAAGTTCGCACATCCTATCACCAGCTATATGAAGATGTTTGTGTACATAATCATTACTTTGATTTAGCCATACTTCACTATATCCATTAGCACCCCAACTTGAGCGACAAGGAGAACATACTTGAATTTCTGGATATTTATCAATATATTCAGAAGGGGTAATTAACTCAAAATTACATTCATCATAATAAATTTTTTTAAATAAAATATATAGCCAATAAGGTCCCTCATACCACCAATGACCATAAAGTTCAGCATCATAAGGACATAAAACAATAGGAGGTTTATTCATAAGTGATGAAACATCATTTATTTGTTTTGTTCTAGAATCTAGAAAATGACCAGCCTGTTTTTCAGCAGAATCTTTAGCCCACTGAATGTTATAATAGTCTTTTTCTTCTGTTTTTCCAGTAATTCTGTAATATTTGATTCCCGTATGAACTCTAGCACCATTATGAGCAATATAAGGCTTGATATAATCATAATCAGCCTCATAACCAATATCACGGTAAAATTCTCTATAATTAAAGTCACCAGGATAGCCATTAATAGAACTCCATACTTGTCTAGAAGATTCAATATCACGTCCAAAGGCAACAAGCCCTTCTGGAGAAACAATAGGAGAAAAAGTTCCATAAATAGGAGCAGGGTCTGCATATAAAATTCCATGTGATTCAGTAATTGCATATTCAATTCCAAATTCTTTTAAATATTTATCTGCTTCTGGAATATAACCACATTCTGGAAGCCAAATACCACGAGGTTGTTTCCCAAAATATTTTTTATATGTTTCAACTCCAACAGCAATTTGTGCTTTAACAGCTTTTTCATTGAGATATAATATAGGAAAATATCCATGTGTTGCACCACAAGTAATTATTTCTAGAACTCCAATATCCTGAAAATGTTTGAATTGGCTAATTAAATCACAATTATAAATATCCTTAAATAGATGTAAATCATTTGAATAACGTTCTAAATAATAGTGTGCTAAGTTATTTAGTTTTTTATCTTTTGAAGTTCTTATAATTTCTTTTTCTGAAAGTTCAATTAGTCTTTTTAAATATTTAATATATTTTTTTTGTAATAATTTATTATCCAACATAGACAATAGAGGAGGAGTCATAGACATTGTTATTCTAAAGTTAACTCCTTCATCTACTAGCTTTTGGAAATTTGTAAGTAATGGTATATAAGTTTCTGAAATTGCTTCATATAACCATGATTCTTCTAAATAGTCGTCACTTTCTGGATGATGTATAAATGGAAGATGTGCATGTAATACAAAGCTTACATAGCCTTTTTTTTGCATTTTTATACTCCTAATCTTAAAAATTGCATATTATGAAATATGCAATTTCAAATTATTTGAATTTTGATGAACTTGGATTTATTTCTTGATAAATCTCTTTATATAAATCATAAATATTATAAATTTTACCCATATTTTGTATAAACGATAAAGTTGATATATCTTTTGAACTTATTTTATTAGTTTTTACATTTTTAAAATATATCATTTTTTGCGAATGGTCAAATAATATATGGTCATTTGGAGCTTCTATTGTATTTGAAGCAGTGATATATAAATAATCCTTTTTAAAGTTTTCATTATATTTAATAGGACGTCTGCCAAGTTCAATTGTGTAATCTGATTTACTATTATCTACATGTAAATACCAACTATTAGCAAAATCATTTATTTCAACCTCAAAACTATAATTTAAAGTGTTATTATGAATAATTAATACTGGTTTGGATGTTTCAAAGAAATTTTCTCCATATTCTTTTTTGTAATTTTCTATATCATCATCAGATATTTCCCAATATATAAATAGTGTAGTAGGAGTTTGTGCTAGAACTTTTACCATAGTTTTATTATATTTATAGGGTAAATCGTAATATTCTACTATAGAATTTTCTTTTTTTGTAGTAGATTTTTTTGTTGATGTTTTTTTCGTAGCTTTTTCAGTTTTTTTATTATTTGATTTTGCCACCTTTTTTGTAGTTGTTTCAGTTTTTGATTTTGTTGTCTTTTTTGCAGATGTATTTGCTACTTTTTTAGTTGAAGTTTTAGGTTTGGTATTTTTTGTTTCTTCTTTTGCTTTTCTTGGCATTTTTTCCTCCTATGTGTAGTCTCGTTTTATTCTTTATATATAGTATAATAAAATAAAAATAAATTCAAGTATATTTTGTATTTATGTAGAATTTTTTTGTATTAATGTTTATGATATGTTTTTATTGATTTTTATGTAAATTTATATTATAATGATAATAATGTTTGTGTAATATATCAAAGGCTTAGTAACTTTGATAGCTGAAGTGTATATACACAAATGCACTAAAAAGAAAGGAGATAAGAAACTATTAATCAACAAGCAAAAAGAAAGGAAGGCAAAAATGGAAATTAGCAAAATCTTAAGGCGGACTCCAAGTAAAATCTTCTGTCCATTATGCGGACAATGGCATAAGTGGGAAGGAGGAACACTTAAATCACATGATGAGGAAAATCCTTATAAATATTTATGTGAGTGCGAAGGAGGAGTAGAGATTAATATCTGGCATGAAGACGGGTATATCTGCATTGAGTCTAGCGACCTCTGTAGTAGGATAAATGATATGATTTATGGAAAAGTGTTTATGAACCTTAGCGAAGATAAGAACCAAATAGAACTTGTTACATGCATTATTGCAGACAATCCAATCAATTCACGTGAATGTTGTGATGAATGTTGTAATCTGTGTTTACTTGGAGACAAGCACAACTGGGATGATGTCGATGAGCTTGAGTTAAAGTTCATACTTAAGTTAAAAGAAGAGTAGTAGTTTATATCTTTGAGACAAGTGGGACAGGTTAAATTTGTCTCGTGATTTTGTCGAATTTTGCGATGAAAAGATTTGTTTAATAGCAAATAATTATTGCAAAATTCGGCATTTTGTTGTATTATAAAGCATATTAATTCAAAATACTTTAATTCAAGAATTATTGCAAATTCTTAAGCAATAAAAATTCCAAGAAAGAAAAAATACAGAGAAAAGGAGATGAGGACAAAATGTCCCAAAAGGGACGTTTACTTTTGGGACATTAACTACAAAATAAATATTGACAAACAAGAAAAATAAAATTATAATAAAGGAGATGAAGCTATATAGAAATATTTACTTATAAACAATATTTAAAACATTACCCAACATTTAAAGCAATATGGGGAATAGAAGAAGATAATTATGAAATATCAAGAGTCGAAGAAGAAAAAGCAGAATATATAATAGAGCAAGAACATGACAAAATATTTAGAACACTATTAGATAATAAAAAAGAAAGTATGAAATTTATAAACAAAACATTAAAAACAAAATTCATAGAAAAAGAATTAGAAAAATACAATAGTAGTTTTGTAAATAAGATATTCCAAAATAGAGAAGCAGATGTGGTATATAAACTAAAAGCCAAAAACATATTTATACTAATAGAACATCAAACGAAAATAGACTTTTCAATGGCATATAGGATACTAGAATATCAGATGGCAATAATAAAAAGTGCAGTAGATGAAAAAAAGCTAAAAACAAAAGAATATAAACTTCCATTAGTAATTCCAATAGTAATATATGTAGGAAAGCAAAAATGGAATGCAAATAAATACATAGAAGAAAGTCAAGAGAAGTTAGAGGGGGTGAAAAATAATTTAGCAAACTACAATTTAGTAGATGTAAATAATTTTACAGAAAAAGAATTAATAGAAGACGACACATTAATATCAAAATTGATGTTGCTAGAAAAAGCAGGAAATACAAAAGAAACAGTAGACTATATAGAAAAAATAATACCAAAGATAAATGAAGAGCAAAAGGAATTAATGATAAGAATATTAGGAATAATTTTTGAAGAAAAAATAGGAAAAGAAAAGACAAATGAATTAATAAATAAATTAAAAGGAGGAAGAGAAAAAATGGTATCGCCAATAATAGAAATGATAAGAAAAGAAAATCAGATGTATATTAGCATAGGTGAAAAGAGAAAGCAAAAAGCAATAATAAAAAACATGTTAGCAGAAGGAATTCCAATAAGTCTTATATCTAAAATAGTACAACTAGACGAAAAAGAAATAGAAAAAATAAATAATAGTAAGTAAATATTTAATACAAATACTTATTGACATTTTAAAGAGAAAAGAGTAATAGTAACTTTTTTCTCTTTTATATTGATAATTTACATAAGATATGATATAATCTAAAACAAATTAAAAATAAAGATAAAACTAGAGGTAAAAATGGAAAAAGAAGAAATAAAAGTAGTAGAATTAACACAAAAAAATTATAAACAATATATAGAACAAATCGCAAAACTAGAAGAAAATGTTTTAGAAGAAATGAAGCAAGAGGGAAAAGAAGAACAATTTTTTACAACTGGAAAAAAAGATATAATGCAATATATTTTAAGCAACAATAATATAGTAATAGTTGCTATTGATAAAAATAATAATGTTCAATCAGCAACCTTTCTAACACAAGGACAAACACCATATACCTATAATGACATCACAAAATATTTTAAATATGGAGAAAAATATCAAAAATACATTAAGGATTTATATACAACTCAAGAAGAATATCAAAAAGACATGATAGAATTATACAATCAAAAAATAAAGGCTTATAAAATTGCAAAGGAAAAAATTTTAAATGAAAATCCAAAATTCAAAAATAATATATTACAGTTTTTAGAAAGCGAAATAAAACAAAATGGATTTGATGAAAAAAGTATATTAAGAGAAAAACTAAATGAATATATGTCTAAACAAATGAATGACATAAGCAAATATCAAAGATTTTACAATATCACATGGAAAGACATATATAAAGAGACAGGAAAAGATTTAAGAACAATAAAAGAAAATGAAATGTCTGAAGATGAAGAATATGGAATAATACTAAAAAATATGCAATTTAAGATTTATGATGAACCTGAATTTGAAATTAGTAAATATTATACAGCTAATACAAACAATAGTATTGAAATTGACACTTATATGACTGCACCAAATTATAGAAAATCAGGATTAGCTAGAAAATCAGTATATGAAGGACTTAAGATAGCAATCAATAAATATTTTGAAAAAACAGAAAATGAAGAAGTTTTTTTATGTCTTACATTACATAGAGAAAATAATAAATCTAGAAATGTTGCCGAATTTTTTGGACTAAAAGATAACATTTTAGTAAATCGAAGAAGAGGAATAGATAGAGAAGTACATATGACTAAAATAAAGAAAGAGGAAGTGAAAGAATATTTTTCAAAAATAGGAAGGATGTTGAAATAAAAATGGAAAAAGATATTTATGAATTAACAGATGAAATTATTAATATTAATCATCAGATTACTTCTTATCTAATTGATTTTGCACAAGCTGAAATGGAAGGACAAGAGGTTAAGGTAGAAAGAAATAGTATTTTAAAATTACTGTTTGAAAGATTACAAGCAAAATATAGAGAGATACAACAAAAATTAAAAGATGTACAAATAGTTAAATTTGAAGATTTTATTAATGGGAACTATACAATAGTAAAAGATATAGAAGAAGATGAAGACTATGCAAATGAGGAAACAAAAGATATGAAAGCAACAACCATTGATGAATTATTAAATTATATAGAATCGATATATGTAAATTTTCATTATATAAGCGATAATGGAGACATAACTAAAGAAACAATAGAAACCCAAGATAGTATTTATAAAGGAAATGGCTTTGAAGATTTAAGATATATGGAATATATTATGCAAAGATGTGCTTTAGAAGATATGAGAAAAAGAATGGTAATAAATGAAGAAACAAGAGATTTATCTTTTGATGAAAAAAGATATGTATTAACAGATTTAGCAGAAAAGAAATTTTATAAAGAATTTGCAATAAGACAAGTATCACAAGAAATAAAAGAATTAGAATCAAAAAAGGAAGAAACAGAACTTGAAAAATATGAAAGAATTAGAAGAAAATTGTATGAATCAAAATATATAGCATACTATGAATATCTAAATAATATGTATAATGGAATAATACAAGAAAATGAGATTGGTAAATTAGCAAGAATTAAGAAATTTATTGATGCTGGAGCAGAACAAATAATTTTAGGTATGACAAAATATGAAATAGAACAAAATATAAGAATTGATATAACGAAAATGCAAAATGATTTTATAGAGGCAATGGATATAACATTAGAAGTAGAAGATTTAGATAGAGAAATATAAATTTTCGAAAAATGCTTGCAATTGTAAAAAAATGCTGGTATAATATTATGCGTATTAAACACATAAAGGAAGTTTAAAGGGAAGTGCCAAGAACTTGGTCCTGTTTAAACGATGAACTTTATGGAAGTAAAAACAAAAAGGGAGGAATTAAAAATGGCAGTAGTTGCAATGAAACAATTACTAGAAGCAGGTGTTCACTTTGGACATCAAACAAGAAGATGGGACCCTAAAATGGCTGAATATATATTTCAAGCTAGAAATGGTATCCATATCATCGATTTACAAAAAACATCTAAAAAATTAGATGAAGCTTATGCATTCTTAAAAGAACAAGTAGAAGAAGGAAAAACAGTTTTATTTGTAGGAACAAAAAAACAAGCACAAGAATGTGTGAAAGAAGCAGCTGAGAAATCAGGAATGTACTACATTGACCAAAGATGGTTAGGAGGAATGCTAACAAACTTTGAAACAATTAGAGCAAGAGTACAAAGATTAAAAGACTTAGAAACAATGCAAGAAGATGGAACATTTAATGTATTACCTAAAAAAGAAGTAATATTATTAAAGAAAGAAATGGAAAAATTAGAAAAGAACTTAGGTGGAATTAAAGAAATGGACAAAATTCCAGGAGTTATTTTCTTAGTAGATCCAAAAAAAGAACATATAGCTGTTTTAGAAGCTAAAAAATTAGACATTCCAGTAATCGGATTAGTAGACACAAACTGTAATCCAGAAGAAGTTGACTATGCTATACCTGGAAATGATGACGCAATAAGAGCTGTAAAACTAATTACAGATGTTATGGCAAATGCAATAATAGAAGGCAAACAAGGAGAAAGCTTCGAAACAGAAGAAATGCAAGAAGAAGTTGCAGAAAATAGTGAAGTTGTTGACCAAGAAGAACAAATGTCAATAGAAGAAGTAGTAAGCGAAGAAGAATAATTTTGTAAAATAATAAAGAAAGAGCGAGCGACGCTCGTTCGAAAATATTCGGACGAGAATTAGCTTGCTTTTTAAATATAAAGGAGGAATTATAAAATGATTACAGCTAGTTTAGTAAAAGAATTAAGAGAAAAAACAGGAGCAGGAATGATGGACTGCAAAAAAGTTTTAACAGAAACAGATGGAGACATGGAAAAAGCAATGGATCTTTTAAGAGAAAGAGGAATTGCAAAAGCAGCTAAAAAATCAGGAAGAGTAGCAGCAGAAGGATTAGTAGATTGCTATATTGCAGAAAATGGAAAAGTAGGAGCAGTTGTAGAAGTTAACTCTGAAACAGACTTTGTTGCTAAAAATGAAGAATTCAAAGAATTCGTTGTAAATGTTGCAAAACAAGTTGTTGATACAAATCCAAAAGATGTAGAAACATTACTTGCATCACCTGCAGAATTTGAAGCAGGAAAAACTGTACAAGAAGCTTTAGTAGGAAAAATTGCAACAATAGGAGAAAACTTATCAATAAGAAGATTTGTAAGATTTGAATCAGAAGGATTAGTGGCAAAATATATTCATGGAGACGGAAAAATAGCAGTCTTAGTGAATATGGCAAAAGGAACAGAAGAAGTTGCAAAAGATATTTGTATGCAAATAGCTGCAGCTAGACCAGAATATGTAAAAAAAGAAGAAGTTCCAGAAGAAAGAGTTAATAAAGAAATGGAAATCTTAAAAGTTCAAACAATGAACGAAGGAAAACCAGAAGCAATTGCTGAGAAAATAGTTCAAGGTAGAATTGGAAAATTCTATGAAGAAATTTGTTTAGTAGACCAAGCTTTTGTAAAAGATCCAAATAAAAAAGTATCTCAATTATTAGCAGAAACAGGAGCAGAAGTAGTAGCTTTTGCTAGATTTGAAAAAGGTGAAGGAATTGAGAAAAAAGAAGAAAACTTTGCAGAAGAAGTTATGAAACAGTTACAATAAAATATAAAAGAGGGATTGAGAGACTAGGTCTCCTAATCCCTCTTAAAATATGTAATAAAAATGTAATACAAAAATAATATTTTCCAAAAATCGCTAAAATATCACTAAAACAAAGCAATATAAAAAAAATAGTAAGTTGACATCATTATAATATAATGCTTTAATACAATTAGATAATTTTATTTAAATTTAAGGGGTAATAATATATGAAAAAAGAAATCAAAATTAAATTAAGTACTATAATATTAATAGTATTAATAATAGGAATTATACTAACAATAATTATACAAAACAACAAAAATGGTAAAATAGCCTCTATACAAGAAAGTAGTGTAAAAGCTACTCAAGAAGAAGATTATTTTTCAACAGAACTTAAAGCAGATGGAACATTAACTTTAAAGTCCTACAATAAAGGATTAGGCTTACAATCAATTGTAATACCAGAAGTAGTTGGTGGGAGAACAGTAACTGAAATTGGTGCAAATTGCTTTTTAGGAGCCGATGAAGTAACATCAGTAACAATACCTGGGACTATTAAAACAATAGGAGATGCAGCTTTTCAATATTGTTCAAACTTAACAAGTGTAAGCATACCAGATGGATTAACTTATCTTGGAAAAAATGCTTTTGTAGGATGCTCTAAATTAACTAATGTTAATATTCCAAGTGCTATACAAACATTAGAAAATGGAGTTTTTGCAGGATGTGGATTTAGTACAATTACAATACCTAGCAATATAACTAGAATAAATGATAGTGCATTTGCAACAAGCAATATATCTAGTATTACAATTCCAGATACTGTTACAAGTATGGGAGCTTCAGTGTTCCAAGGTTGTAAAAACTTATCGACAATTCAACTAAATTCAACATTAACATCATTGGGAGAAGGAGTATTTAAAGCTTCAGGATTACAAAGTATAACAATTCCTCAAAATATAAAAAATATAGGAAATTTATGTTTCTTAGGATGTACATCATTAACAAATGTTAATGTACAAAGTGGAGTAAATACAATTGGTAATAAGAGCTTTGCAAACTGTACCAGTTTAAGTGTAATAAATTTACCAAATACAGTAACAACTATTTCAAATGATGCATTTACAACAGTTAGTGATAATCTTTTTGGAAATAATATTACAGGAAAGCTAAATATTATAATAGAATGTGGAACAAATTCTTATGCATATACTTATGCTGTTAGTAATGGATTTACTTTTGTGTTTACAGATTTAGTAGAAAAAATAGAAATTATAACATTACCAACAAAAAGAGATTATACAGAAGGTGATGTTATAGATTTATCAGGTGGAGTTATAAAAGTAAAATTATCTGATGGAAGCGAAAGAAATATAAATATGACAGAACCAGAGGTATATATAGTAAATGGACCTACTACTGCAAAAGTAGGACAAACATCAGTGCAAATATGTTATGCTGGTAGATTAGCAACTTTTGAAATAACAGTAAAGGATAAAATTATAAAAGCTTTAAGTAGCATAAATGTAAAAACACCTCCAACAAAAACAGAATATTCAAAAGGTTCAAATGAAACATTAGATTTATCAGGTGGAGTGTTAGAACTAGTATATAATGATGGAACTAAGGGAACATTAAGTATGACAAGAAGTGAAGTAACAACAAGTGGATTTAATACTCTAACAGAAGGAACAAAGACAATAACAGTGACTTATAAAAATAAAACAACAACTTTTACAGTTACAGTAAGTAGGACAGTAAGTAGTGTAGTAGTACAGACATTACCAACAAAAAGAGACTATACAAAAGGTTCAAATGAAACATTAGATTTATCAGGTGGTGTATTAAAAGTAACTTATAGTGATGGAAATACAGATACAATGAGTATGACACAAACAGGAATAACAACAAGTGGGTTTGATATATCATCAACAGGAACAAAAACAATAATATTAACTTATGGAGGAAAAACAGCAAGCTTTACAATAAGAGTAAACGAACAACAAACACAACCAACAAAAACACTAAGTAGTATAAGAGTACAAACACAACCAACAAAAAGAGAATATACAAAAGGTTCAAACGAACAACTAAGTTTAGCAGGAGGGGTACTTGGATTAACTTATAGTGATGGAAGTACAAGTACATTAAGTATGACAGAAGCAGGAGTAACAACAAGTGGATTCAGTACAGCTATAACAGGTTCAAAAACAATAACAGTAGCATATCAAGGAAAAACAGCAACTTTCACAATAACAATAAAAGAAACTACACAACCAACAAAGACAATAAGTAGTATAGAAGTAAAAACAGGAACAGTAAAAACAACTTATAAAATAGGAGAACAAATAAACTTATCAGGGGGAAAAATAACAGTAAAATATAGTGACAATACTTCAGAAGATATAAATATGACAACATCAGGAGTAACAGTAAATGGATTTAATAGTAGTACAGTAGGAGAAAAGACAGTAACAATAACATATCAAGGAAAAACAACAACTATAAAAATAAAGATAATTGATATGGAATATCATGAAAAAGAAGATGAAACAGGAATAGTAATAGACAAGATAGGGCCAAATGAAGGACCAAGAGTAGAAATACCAGAAGAAATAAATGGAAAACCAGTAACAGACATAGGTTCAGGAGC
>CAOJQV010000011.1 GCA_948441945.1 uncultured Clostridium sp.
GGGAAAACAGTTCAGTAGTAGCAAGGGAAAACAGTTCGGTAGAAGCAAGGGAAAACAGTTCGGTAGAAGCAAGGGAAAACAGTTCGGTAGAAGCATGGGAAAACAGTTCGGTAGAAGCGGGAGGAAATAGTCAAGTATTAGATAAACAATATAATGGGAAAATTAATATATCAGGAAATGCAAGAATAGTATATATGCCAAAAAATATAAATGATTTTATAGATTTTTATGGAATAAAACATACAAAAACAAAAGCTATATTTTATAAAGCAGTAAGAAAACATAAGAATAATACATATCATGCAGATTATAAAAAAGATTTTATATATGAAATAGGGGAAACTAAGATAGAAATATGCGACACAGATATAGAAAAAGATTGTAGTTATGGAATAAATATATCTCATTTAAATTGGGCTTTAGATTTTGGACATAATTGGAAAGACTTAGCGATACTAGAAGTAGAAACAAAAATATCAGATATAGTAATGCCAATAAATACAGATGGAAAAGTAAGAACATCAAAAGTAAAAGTATTAAGGGAAGTATCACTTGAAGAATGTGGAATATACGGAAAAATATTAGCAAAAAGGAGACAAGCTAATGGTTAATATAATAAATGGAAACATATTAAATTGTACAGAAGATATAATCATACACCAAGTTAATATTCAAGGATATATGGGCGGAGGAGTTGCAAGACAACTCGCCAACCAATATATAAATTTAGAAAAAGAATATAGTAAATTTTGTAAAATACATAATAACAATTACAAACAATTAAAGGGAAAAGTATTTAAGATAATGATACAAGGAAAATTTATAATGAATATGTTTAGTCAGAAAGAAAATTTTGATACAGATTATGAAACAATGGAAATAGCACTAGAAGAAATAAAAGAATATGCTAAAGATTTTAAATTAAGTATATGTATACCTTATGGAATAGGCTGTGGAATAGCTAATGGGGATTGGAATAAAATATATAAAATAATAGAAAAAGTATTTAGTAATTATGATGTTACTTTATACAGATTGGAGAATTAACAATGCTAAGTAAAGAGAAAATAGAAGAAATGTTTGAAGGAATGGAATATTTTATTGATGATGATATGGGAGGATATTATAGAGATGTGGTAGGAAATCAAGATGCAAATTCAATGCTAGGATATTTAAGGATACGAGACTATATATTAAATTTACAAAACAGAGTAAAACAACTAGAATCAGACAAGCAAAAGCTAATAGAGAAGTTAGAAGAAGAACATACAAATGCAAAAACTAAATATAGTGAAACATTGAGTCCTTACCAATATGGAAAAGTTGATGTAGTAGAAGAAATCTTATCAATATTGAAAGGAGAAAATGATGAGCTTAAATGAAGATGTAAAAAGTTTAATAAGATGTGTAGCAGATAACGATTTTCAACAAGCCAAAAGATTTGTAGGTATTATAATAAACAATGAAAAAGCAAGTTGCAATCAGTATTTTTGTAAAATAATAAAAAATAAATTAGAAACGCAACATAATTTTATAGAACTTCCTGGTGATATAAAAGGACTTTTAAAAATGGAAGATGTATCTACTACATTTAATGAAAATAGATATTATCTAACAGAACAAGAAAAACAATTATTTAATCAAATAGAATCAGCTAATAATACAAATAAAAAATTAACTGAAATGGGGATAAGATATTTAAATGCAACTTTATTGTATGGAGAAAGTGGAACAGGTAAAACAACATTTGGAAAATATATAGCTTATAAGTTAGGATTACCATTTGCGTATCTAAATTTTTCACAATGTATAAGCAGTTATCTAGGTTCTACAAGCAAAAACATAGAAAAAGTATTTGATTACATATCAAAACAAAAATGTGTATTAATGCTAGATGAAATAGATGCAATAGGAATAAAAAGAGGAACAGAAGATGTAGGAGAAATGGCAAGGATAGTAATAGGACTTATGCAGTCATTTGATTTATTAGAAAATGATGTTATTGTAATTGGTGCAACTAATAGAAAAGATATGATAGATAAAGCTTTAATTCGTAGATTTTCTATGATACATGAAGTAAAAGAGTTAAATAATAACAATACTTATAATTTAATAATAAATTATTTAGATGACCTAAAAATTGAATATGATAATGGTAATATATTATCTTATGCTAAAGTACATCACAAACAAAGTGAAATAATAAAAGATATAACAAAAAGTATTATAAAAATGATAAACAATGAAACAGTATTTAGATTAGAGGAGGACAAGCAATGAGTAAAGCAGAGATTCAAGAAATTGAATTAGTAAATGTAGAAGTAGAAATAAATAACAAAATACATAACTTTGTAGACAAATATAATAAATATCCAAAGTATTTAAAATTACCCTTATGGATTAGTAATTATATGAAACAAGTTATGAGAGACATATAACATTTGAATTTAGATTACAACACAGAACTATTAATATACAAGGATTTAGTAGTATGTGAAACGATTACTATATCACAACTAGAAGAAATAGAGGTGTTTTAGATGAGTAAAGAAATAGAAGTAGGAGAATATGTAAGAACTAAAAAAGGAAAGATATTCAAATATGGTAAAGGAAAAGCATATTTAGGAAAAGATAATGAAATAGCAAAACATTCAAAAAACATAATAGACTTAATAGAAGTACGGAGATTATGTCAATGGAAAAGAAGTAAAGCATATAGCAATGTTTGAAGGTTTTCCTGATTATTTAAAACTAATATTTGTAGATAAAAAACATTTATTACCTAGTGACACTTGTGAAAATAATGAAATTAAATCAATAGTAACAAAAGAACAATTTAAAAATATAAGTTATGAAATTAAAGAGGTGGAAGAATGAAATTAGAAGAGGCTATAAAGATATTACAAAAACTTTTAGAACAGTATAATTTAATAGATTATAGATTTAATAATATGTTAGATTTTGAGGAAACTGATGCAATAGAAACAGTCTTAAACTACATAGAAAATTCAGTACCTAAAGAAAAGGTAGAAGAGAAGATAAAAGAATTAGAAAAAGAATTTAATAAGCTAGATGAAGAAACAGACAAATACTTAAAAGAAGATAATAAAGATTTAACAAAATATTATGAGCAAAGAGAAAGAACAGCAGTAATACAGACAATAGGTTGGGCAATAGGAAAATTTGAAGAATTACTGGAGGGAAAATAGTATGGAAGAAGATATAAGAAAAAGATTAAGCGAACTACAAGATTATATAGAAAGAGCACAGTGGCAATTAACTTATGCAAGAGAAGAACTAAATAAGCTATGGGATAAATTAGAAGATAATTCAAATAAAGAAATAAAAGATATAGAAAATCTACAAAGAGAGCTAAAAAGAGATGGCTTATATTCAGATAAGCTAGAAGATTTTTTAGAAAATTATATGAAATATTACAACAAATAATAAGAAAGAAGAAACACGAATTAACGTATTTCTTCCATAAAAAGTATGAGCGAATTTACCAAGTTAACTGTTATCATTTGTCAGAAAGTGACATCATAAGCATTACAAATCCCGCAACGAGAATTATTACAATTATCATTAAGTAAGCTATTATAAGAGCTACAGCTATAATAACTAGAGGAGGCCCTAAAATTAGATATATTAATCCCTCCAAAATATTACCCATTGAAAAGCAATAAACAGCTAATATAATAGCAAAGATATAGAGTAATACAATGAGTATTATAGCTATGGGGTTGTGTAAAACAGAATGTAAAATTTCAGTTAAAAATTCTCTCATAGACATACCTCCTTTAAAAAGGAAGCTCATACTTTTAATGAGAAAATTATAACATATTTTACATAAAAATGCAAAAACTAACCTGTGAGGTGTAGTAATGCAAGACAAAGAAATAATACAAAAATGGAAACAAGGACTAAGTAAAGATAAATTAGCTTTAATATATAAAAGACAATATAATCAGCAAATAAGAATAATAAGAAGTGAAGTAAGAAACAGACATAGTGGAAGATTTATAACAAGTTATGAGGCTTTAGCTTATGTTGAGAAAATAATTTATAAATATTTGAAAAGGGAGTGAGAAGATGTTAAAAATAAAAGATGAAATAGACCTAAAATGGTTAATGTATAAATTTGATTTAAGAAATGCAAATCATTGTGATGAACCAGGTCAATACTTATTTTATAGTGATACTTTATATATAAATTGGTATGACAAAATTATACATATAGAAGGAAGAAATAATAATGACATATTATTTTTATACAACCTAATCCAAGAAGGACTAGTAGAAAAAGTATAAATATTTGAAAGAGAGGAAAAGAAATGATAATTAGAAAATGTGATAGATGTGGAGAAAAAATAAAAGCTAATTATTGGACCATTGATATATATGAGAAAGAAGACAATACAAGGAGAAATACAATGTTTGGAGCATCGAATAATATAGAAGAAAACTTTAAAAAGATGTTTAGCCGAAAAGAAGAATATTGTCAAGAATGTATAAAAGAAATAAAAGATGTAATTAATACAAAAAAAGAAGCGGAGTGATACAAATGATAAATCATACAGACCAATACAACAGAGTAGAAAAGACATTTGAAGAATTAAAGAAAGAATATGAAATATTCAGAAAGAAACCTACATACAACAATAGGATACAACTAATTTATAAAATAAAGGAACACAGACAATCACTAACAGATTTAAATACAAGTATAAAAAATATATTTTTAAAGTAAGGAGGCACGAAAGATATGACATACATAAAAGAAGATTTAGAAAAAATGCTAAAGAATCATAAAAAAAATGAGGCAAAGCTAACGGAAATGAAATTAAAAAAGGAAGAATATCAAGAAGAATTATATTATGCTGGAACAGTATATGAAGATACAGATAGAGAAGTAATAGAAAATATGCAATTAGCAGGACAAGGATATGATAATATACATAGCAATACAAATAAAATATCAGATAAAGTATCAAGTACAGCAATGAATTATCAAAAAGAACAACATTATATAAATAAGAAAGATAGAGCATATCTAGAAAGTAAGATACTAGAATGTGAAGCAGAAGAAAATGTATTAAATAAAATGATAGTTAGAGTAAAAAATTTATTAACAATACTTAGTGAGAAACAACGATTTATAATAAATGAATTTTATATAAATAGTGAAAAAGGAGATTGGAAAAAAGTTTCAAAAGAATATGAAAATTCATTCCCAACAGGACTAACAATAAAACAATTACAAAATATAAGAGATGTAGCATTAAAAGATATGTTAGAAGTATTAAATATATAAATTTCGCTAAAACTTCGTTAAAGTTTCGCTAAAATTGTATTTAAAATTTCGTTTTTAATATTATATAATTATAATAGATAAATTATAAAAAGTCGCAGATAGAAATATCTCATTAGTCCAAGCGACAAAGGTCCCAATCTCGTAAATCAGAGTTGATGTAATGTCAGCTCTTTTATTATGAATAAAAAGAAAGAAGGTATAAAAATGAAAATAATGATAAGTCAACCTATGAGAGGTAAGACAGAAGAAGAAATAAAAGCAGAAAGAGAAGAAGTAGTAAAACAATTAGAATCAGAAGGACATGAAGTATTACAGACAGTATTTGAAGATTTTTCAGAAGACAAATCTCCAATATATTATTTAGCAAAATCAATAGAATATTTAGATAAGGCAGATGCAGTTATATTTATGCAAGGTTGGGAAAATGCAAGAGGATGTAAAATAGAATATAATGTTGCAATGGCCTATGGAAAGTTTATTAAAATATTAAATTAGTTATTATCAGTATGCTAGGTAACTGATAATATAAAATTATCACTGTTCTTTCATCTTTAAATTACCCATAGAACTTTCCTAGCGAGTTCTATATAAAAAAGGAGTAATCTTATGAGTAATGAAGAACGCTATCAAAAGTACATAGAAGAATATTGTAGAAAATGTAAAAACAATAAAACAGACTTATGTGACATAAGAATATCAGCAATAGATAATATAGTAAGAACAAAATGCCAATATTACATCAAAGACAAAGAAACAGAAGGTTACAAAAAATTTCAAGGAAGAACAGCAAAACAAAATAAACCAATAATGAGAATATAAAAAAGTGAAAGGAGAAAAAATATGCTAGAAGGAAAAGTAATAAAAGACTTTAATGACAAAGAAAACAACTTAAAGAAATACATAAAAGGGAAGAAGTTTAAAGCAGAAGACAAAAGATATAATGAATTAAAACAAAAAGGATTTGTAGGAGAAGGAAAAGAAATAACATCTAAAGAAGACAAGTAGGTGAGGAGATGGCAAAATATGATTGGAAGCAGTTAGAAAAAGAATATATATTAAGTGATTATAAATCAGTAAGTAGCTTTCTAAAAGATAAAGGTATAAAACGAAATGGCAGTGTACAGCAAGCAGTAAAAGGGTGGAATGAAAAAAAAGTTCAAAAAGAGTTCGAAAAGAGTTCAAAAACAATAGAGAAAACTATTGAAAAAGAAAGTGAAAAGGAAGCACAACAAATAGTAGATATAAAATCAATAGCAAATGATTTAGCACTTAATATAATAAAAGCCAATAAAGAAACAAACCTATATATAGACAAATATGGAGAAATTCAAGTAGGACTGGTTGACAAAAAGGGATTAAAACAACTCACATCTGCATTAAAAGATTTAAATGAAATACTTATAGATAAAAATGAAAATAATACAACAGACTTAAACAATGCAAAAGAAATACTTGTAAAAATAAAAGAGGTGGCTAACAATGACAAAGGAAATTGAATTAAGCCACAAACAAGCAGAATATATAAGAAAAGCTAATCATAGATGGAATATAAAAATTGGAGCAACACAATGTGGTAAAACATATATAGATACTCAATACCTAATACCAAATAGAATAATAGAAAGACTAGGAAAACCTGGTCTTGTTTTTATTGTAGGCGTATCAAAAGGAACAATACAAAGAAATATAATAGAACCACTTCAAGAAATATGGGGAAGTAATCTAGTAGCAGATATAGGAAGTAATAATATTTCCACAATGTTTGGAGAAAAAGTCTATTGTATTGGTGCAGATAATGTAGGAATGGTAAGAAAATATAGAGGTGCAAGAATAAAGTATCTTTATATAGATGAAATTGTTGATATAAATGAGGAAGTATTTGAATTATTAAAATCAAGATTAAGCTTTGAATATAGTTGTTGTGATGCAAGTGGAAACCCACAAAGCAGAACACATTTTATTAAAAAATTTATAGAAAGCAATATAGATATATACTTACAACATTATACATTATTTGATAATCCATTTTTACCACAAAAATATATTGAAGAACTCTGCAAAGAATATCAAGGCACAGTATACTACAATAGATATATATTAGGTCAATGGTGTAACGCAGAAGGATTAATATTTCAACAAATAGCAAATGACTATACTAGATATATTACAAAAGAAGTCCAGTTAAACTCTATAATAAGTATAGGAATAGACTGGGGAGGAAATAAGTCAAAACATAGTATTACAGCTACAAAAATAAGTAGAGACTTTAAAAATGTACAATGTCTAAAATCAGACACTATGATAGCAACAGGAACAAATACAAAACAAGTATTTAGATGGATAATAAATTTTATAAAAGAGATACAGGACAAATATGGAACTGTATCTTTTATTTTTGCAGATAGTGCTGAACAAGTGTTAAATAATTCTTTACAAGGGGAATTAATATCAAATGGACTAAACATAAAGGTTCAAGATAGCATAAAAATAGAAATCAAAAACAGAATAGAATTATGGAATAGATTATTAAATTTAGACAAATTAAGTTTTATAGAAGGACAAACCAAAACAATTATAGAAGCACTGCAAACAGCTTTATATGATGATAAAGCAAAAGATGATAGATGGATAGACGATGGAGAAACATCCGATATAGACAGTTTAGATAGTTTTAACTATTCATTTGAATTTTGGTTTGAACAAATATCTTATTATTTAGGAAAGGTAGCATAAAATGAATAATGTAGTTTTAAAATATTTAAAAAAGCAAGGATATGAAACAGTATCAACAGATTATTATAATTGGATAGAATTATGGAAGTCTTGGTGGAAAAATGAAGTAGACTTTCATAAATATCATGACGAAACAGGAGAAGAAAGAAAACTGTATAGTCTAGGTATGGCAAAAAGAGTTTCAGAAGACTGGTCAAGTATTTTATTTACTGAAAGAGATGAAATAACAACAAAAGCAAATACAGATAAACAAACAAATGCAAATAATAAATATTTATCGAAACAACTAGAAATTTTAAAAATATATGATGATTTACCAATAGCAATAGAAAAAGCAATAGCAATGGGAACAGCTGGAGCCATATTAAGAGTAAAACATGCTAAAGTAGATAAAAAAGGTAATTTAGTAGCAGACAATAGAACAAAACTAGATATTATTTATGTAGGAGCTAATCAAATAATTCCACTTAGAGTTGAACATGGGCAAATAATAGACATAGCAATTGTAAGTGAAAATAATGTAAAAGATAAAAAAGAATATTATATCGAAATATATAAATTAGAATATAAAGAAAAACTTCAAAAAGACGTTTATATAATAACAAATACATATTTAGATGAAAATGGAAACGAAATTCAAAAAGAAGGTATAGCAAAGAATTATACAATTAATTCTGATGTACCTTCTTTTAGTATATTAAAACCAGCAATAGCCAACCCATTAGATACAAGTTATAACAATGTAAATGGATTAGGTTTCAGTGTATATGGCACAGCAATAGACCAATTGAAAGCTTGTGATATAACATACAATAATTTTGTTATGGACTTCTACTTAGGTGGAAAGAAAGTATTTTATAATAAAAAAATAACAAAAACAAAAACAAGAACAGTAAAAGATAGTGAAGGTAAAATAAAAGAAGAAGAATATGAAATTTATCCAGATGATATTATGAAACAACAATGGCGAACTTATGGTGATGAAATGGCGAACTTGAAGGAAAATCCAGCTATTACAGAATATAATCCTGAATTAAGAGTAGAAGAAGATACAAAGGGGATACAATTTGCATTAAATATGTTTAGTTTTAAATGTGGTTTGGGAACTGAATATTATAGATTTGATGAAGGAAAAGGGACAGTAACTGCTACCCAATATGCAGGAGATAGGCAAGATTTAATAGCAAATGCAAACAAACACCGTAAAAAAGTAGATGAATTTGTAAGTGGAATATGTAAAGCAATCTTATTATTTGGAAGAATATTATTTAAAGAACCAGTTACAGAAGATTGTATAGTTACAATTACAGATAAAGATGGTTTTATGGTAGATACAGAAACAGCTAAACAAGAATTTAGACAAGATATAGCACAAGGAATAAGACAAGAATGGGAATATAGGGTTAAGTTTTTTGGAGAAGATGAAAGCACAGCAAAAGCAATGGTAACAGATAAAGAAATAGAAAATATAGAAGAATAGAGGTGTTAAAAAATGTTAACACCTGAATATTTAAACTTAATTGAATTTAATGATGTAGTAAAAATATATAATAAATTAAACATAGAGATAACAGCAGATATAATAAATAGAGTATCACAAATGCAAGACATAACTACTACAACTAAAAAACAATTAGAAATACTTAAACAAATGAATGGAATGGAAATATTTAACGAGACATTAGAAAAAACATCAATGCTAACGGCAGAAACAAAAAAGGCATTAAGATTACTATTTGAAGATATGACAAGAGAGGATATAGAGGGATATAAGGAATTATATCAATATCGTAATAAGCCTTTTAAATTAAGTGAAAACCAATATAATATATTAAATCAAGGACTAAAACAAACTAATAGATTACTTAAAAATATGACAAATACAATAGCTTTTCAAAGTAAACAAGCATATATTAAGAGTATAGATAATGCCTATATGAAAGTAGTAAGTGGGGCATTTGATTATAATACAGCCATAAAAGAGACAGTACAAGAACTAGCAAATAAAGGAATAACATTAAAAGATAAATTAGGAAGAAATGTACAATTAGAAGTAGCAGTTAGAAGAAATGTATTAAGTGGACTACATGAAACAGCTAATAATATAAATAGAGATATTGAGGATTATTTAGGTTGTGATGGTTATGAAGTAACAGCACATATTGGAGCAAGACCAACACATGCTGAAGCACAAGGAAAACAGTATGCAGTAAATTCTAAAGATGCTTATAAATATAAAGTTGGATTATGGTCAGATGTAGTAGACTTGTGGAGTGAATATAATTGTAGACATACATATTTTGGTATAATTTTAGGGATTTCAGAGCCATTATATACAGATAAAGAATTAAAGGATTTTAGAAATGCTACAGTAACATTAAATGGTAAAGAAGTTCCATATTATGAGGCAACACAAAAACAAAGGCAACTAGAAAATGCTATAAGAAAACAAAAGAGGACAGTAGAAACACTAGAAAAAGCAAATCAAGATGTAACAGTACAGAAGACACAATTAGTACAGTTACAGAAGAAATATAATGAATTTTGTAAAGAAACTGGATTAGAAAAAGATTATGCAAGGTTACAAGTTGCAAAAATAAATACAACAGTTCAAAAAACAGAGTTGACTTATAAAGATATTACACATAAATTTACTAAAATTCAAAAATATAAAGTAAAAGAACAAAAATATTACCAAGATGAACAAGGAAATAAATATAAGGTAGATAGAAAAAATGTAGTATTAGAACCAAGCAAAAGAGAAAGAGAAGTTGCAAATATATTAGGTAAAATATATGGTGGACAAGTTAATATTATACCAAGAGTAAATGAACCACCTAATATAAAAACACCAGACTATATTATTAATAATGAAAAATTTGATTTAAAAGAAATTATTGGAAATGGAAAAAATACTTTAGATAATGCTATAAGAAATCAACAAAAACAAGCATCAAATTTTATTTTTGATATAAGTAATACAATAATGAAAAATGATGAAATAATCAAGCAAGTAGAGGATATTTATAAATCAAAACATAGAGAGTGGGTAAACAAAATTATTATAATAAAGAATGATGAAGTTGTAAAAGTATATGATAGAAATAATTAAGAGGTTGACTCCAGCACAAGGGTGCCAGAACCAACCTCTAATAAATATTTATTAACCTAATTATATAATAAATTAGATTAATTATCAATAGTTTATGTAAAAAATTTCAAACTAGTCATTAAATTTTTAATATATACAAGAAGCTAAGTCGACGAGCTTCTTTTTTTAGTGTCTTTTTTCAGTTAGACGATAAAGAAATTGAAGTGGTGGGCATACATCGTTAAAAATAGCAAAATATATCAAATTCAAGGGAAGAAAAACCCGTAGAAAATCGTAGGAGGAGAAATATTATGAAAAGAAGTTTTTTAGAAGGATTATTCAAGGATTTAGAGGCTGAGGACAGTGTTAAAAAAAATATCATTGACAGTATTATGACTGAAAATGGTAATGATGTTAACGCAGAAAAAACCAAAACTTTAACAGTTCAAAATGATTTAAAAGTAAAAGAAGGATTAATCGAAGAACTAAATACAAAAATAAAAGAAGCAGGTTCTGTCGATATTGAAGAAATCAAAAGAGTAGCTAAAGAAGAAGGTTTCGCCGAAGGTTCTAAAGAAGTTGAAGAGTTCAAAAAAACAAATGCTTTAAAAAACTCTATAAAAGGAGCAAAAGACTTTGATTTAGTTTATAGCAAACTAGACAAAGAAAAAATTAAATACGAAAAAGATGATAAAGGAGAATATGTAGTAAGTGGCATTGATGAGCAAATCAAAGATGTCAGAGAAAAATATTCTTTTTTATTTGAAGAAGAAGATGAAACTGGAGACGGTGAAATTAATCTAGGCGGAGAACATAAGGGTGGTTCTTCTACACCAGAATTTAATTTTGGTTTTACACCAATACACCCAATAGAAAATAAAGAATAGAAAGAAGGAATGAAAAATGCCAGTAGTAAATTATGCTGAACAATATTCAAGAGCATTAGCTCAAAACTTTCCTTATGTTTTAAATTTTGGAAAGTTATTTAGTACACCAAACAATTCAATATATAAGGTAATTGATGCCAAAACAATTAAAATACCAACAATAGCAACAACAGGAAGAACAGATGGAAATAGAGATGAAATAACAGGCTTCTCAAGAAATGTAGATAATGACTGGGAAGTAAAAACTTTAGCTAACCACAGAGAATGGGATACATTATTACATCCACAAGATGTAAATCAAACAAATATGGTTTTATCTATTCAAAATGCTACTAAAGTGTTTAATGAGACACAAAAATTCCCAGAAATGGATGCTTATTGCATTTCAAAAATACATAGTGAAGCAGTAGATGCAGATGTTGCTGATGATACAACTGCATTAACAGTAGATAATATATTATCTAAATTTGATGAATATATGGAAGCTATGGATGATGCAAGAGTACCTCAAACAGGACGTATTTTATATGTAACACCAGCTGTAAAAACATTAATAAAAAATGCTAAAGATATAGTAAAAACAATAAGCGTAAGTGGTGGAGCAACAGCGTTAAATAGAAACGTATCAAGAATAGATGAAGTTGAAATTATATCAGTACCATCTGATTTAATGAAAACAGTTTATAACTTTAACAAAGGTTGGAAAGTAGGAGAAACAGCAAAACAAATTAATATGTTATTAATTCATCCTATAGCTGTATTTACTCCAGTAAGTTATTCTTTTGCTAGTATGGAAACACCATCAGCACATACAAAAGGAAAATACTTATATTATGAAGAATCTTTTGAAGATGTATTTATTTTAAATCAAAGAAAAAATGCAATAAAATTTAATGTAGAAGCTTAGGAGGTAAACTATGATAGCTGTAAAAGGAAATAAAGAAATTAAAATATTAGAAATGCAAAAAGAAACTTATTTAGAGAAAGGCTATAAAATTTTAGATAAAGATTTAAAAGTTATAGCTACTCCTTCTACAAAGGAAGAAAAAATAAGCAAATTAGAAGAAGAAAACAAAAAATTAAAAGCAGAAATGAAAAAATTACAAGAAGCTAATAAAAAATAGAGGAGTTGATGAAATGGTATATGCAGACTATGAATATTATAAAGAAAAATATTTTGGAACATTACCAGAAGACTCTTTCAATTCGCTGGTTTTAAAAGCAAGCAGAGAAATAGATAAAAATGTCAATACTAAACTAACAGAAACTAAAATAAATAATTTGCCAAAAGAAGCACAAGACAGTCTAAAATATACTGCTTGTGCTTTAATTGATTTAATATCTAAAAAGCAAGAAAGCGATAATAAAAAACTAAGCTCTTATTCAATTGATGGTGTAAGCAAGACATTTAAAACTATATCATCTCAAGAATATACAAGTACAATAAAAGAAACTATAAAATGTTTACCAGAAGAATTAATAAGATACTTATAGGAGGTTGATTATGGAAGATTTTCCAATGCAAAAAATAACAATATATCATAAGAACGGAACTGAGTGGGATAGATATGTAAAAAATGCAAGCTATAGAAATACATCAATATTAAATCGTAATAAAAATGGTTCAAATTCAACTGATAATGCTCTTATAAGGATTTTTG
The DNA here is from genome assembly GCA_948441945.1 of uncultured Clostridium sp. Classification (GTDB taxonomy): domain Bacteria; phylum Bacillota; class Clostridia; order TANB77; family CAG-508; genus CAG-269. The sequence goes on from CAOJQV010000011.1 coordinate 13,687, forward strand.
ATATTGAAGGTTATAATATGACTTGGTTTGTCTTAAAAGATGATGTAATTGTAAATATGGAGGTTAAAGATGAAATAGAAGGAAATACACCAATAACACAATTAAGTAATAAGTATGGCAAAGATAATGTTCATAAAATAATTTCTATTGATAAATTTATTTATGAAGAAGATATAGAAGACTTAAGCCATATAAAGTTAGGGTGTGGTTAATGGAATATAGATTAGAAACAAAGCCTCTAAAAACTATTTATGCAAGCTTAGGACTAGAAGATAAAGGAAGAGTACAACAATTTTTAGGAAAAACAACAGCTGATAACTTAAAAAAATATGTTTCTTTTGATTCAGGAACTCAAGAAGGTGCTACAAGAAGTATAGAAGGAGGAACAAAAGTAATTATAAATGTTCCTTATGCACAATTCCAAGCAGGAGGAAAAGTTATGATTGGTGTTAGAAGTCATAGTCCTTGGGCAAGAAGAGGAGAAAGAAAAGTAGTTACTAGTAAAGATTTAACCTATCATAGTGAAAAAATAAGAGGAAAACATCCATTTGAAAGAATGAAAGCCGATAAAGGACAAAGTATATTAAATCAAACAGCAAAATATGCAAGGAGGTTTAGCTAATGGATAAAACAATAAATGATTGGTTATTACAATATGACAAAATAAAAGAAATAGCAGAAATGATACATACAGAAGAGTTACCAGATGAAGAAAATACATTAGCACTACAAAGAAATGGCGTAGAAGAATTAAAATTAAGATATTTGAATGATAAAGGCTGGTATAGACAATATCAATATGTATTGCTATTAAAATCAAATAGTGAAGATGATTTGCAAAGATTAGATAACCTAGATTGGTTAGATGATTTAAGCAATTGGATACATCAAAAGAATATAACTAGAGATTATCCAGAATTAAAAAATATGAAAGTAAAGAAAATAAGCTGTTCTAATGCAATAACTTATGAAACAAGTGAAGATGGTTCAATAAGTACGTATTATTTACAGCTTTATTTTGATATAAGAGGAGGAATATAAAATGTCAGAAAATACAGTAGTTTTAAAAGATATAATGGAATATGATGAAGCACATTATTTTGGGATTAATTCAGAAATAGTGTTAGGTGGAGTAATAACTGAATTAACAGAAAGCTCAAATCCAACAGAAAGCGAGAAACAATATATACATCAAAAATCAAAGGTAGTAAAAACAACAGGTTTTTCAAATGAATTTCCAATAACAATGGATATGGTTAAAGGAGATAAAGTATTTGATTATATGTATAATTTATTTTATGAGAGAAAAGTTGGTTCAGACTTAGATGTAGACCATTATATAGTAAACTTATGGGAACCAGTTGCAGAACAAGAAAATACATATAAAGCAAGAAAGATAACTCAAACTTGTTCAATTACTGAATGTAATGGTGCAGCAGGAGAACAAAAGCAAATAACAGGGTCTTTAAAAGGTGGAGACTTTGTTTATGGTACATTTAATACATCAACAAAAACATTTACAGAAAATGCATAGTTAGTAGGTAGATATTAGATATAATTATATTAGAAAGGATTATAGAAAAATGAAAAATAAAAGATTAAGTTTTGGCTATGAAGATACAGATAAGATTATAGAAATTGATTTATATGGATTAGTATTTGAAATTAATAATTTAGATAGTTTAGAAGAATTAGATAATTTAGATAAAAATGATAATAATAAAATAGAAGCACAATTAGAAAAGATTTTAGGAAAAGGTGCTATTGAAAAGATTAATAATAAAAGAATAAGTGATGGATATAAAAAACTAGATTTAAATATTGAGTTAAATATATTAGGTTGTATATTTGAAACATATTCAAAAGGTACAACAGGAAATGTACTAGAAAGAGTAAAAAATACAGTAAATGACATTAATGAAAATATGGAAAGAGTAAATAGAGAACAAAGAAGAAATTATAATAAAAAACAATATACTAGAAGTAGGAGAAATTATAGGAGATATTAATATGATTATGTTTAATAAACTACCTTATTTTGTAATATTACAAGGAAAAAAGTATAAAATAAATGTAGACTTTAGAAATATAATATCTTTTGAACAAAAGTTGCAGGATAAAAGTATTGAGGATTCAAAAAAGATAGAGTATGGATTAAGATGCTTTTATCCTGCTTTTTTTTATGAAGAAAACTACTATAATCTATTAAAACAACCACAATTATATAAAGAAGCTTGTAACAAACTAATATGGTTTTATAAATGCGGTAGAGAAGACTATCACAAAACAAATGGAAAAAGTAAAGGTAGTAGTAAACAGATATATTCTTATGAATATGATGACGAATATATTTGGAGTGCTTTTTATGAAGTATATGGAATAGATTTAACTACTGATAAATTACATTGGTGGAAATTCAAAGCCATATTAAAATCGTTACCAGATACTACGGAGTTTATGAAAATTCAAAGTTATAGGGTGTATGAAGGTAAAGATGAAAATATAAAGAACTTAAAAGAATATTGGGAATTGCCTAAACCAGTAACAGAACAACAGAGATTAGACAAAATATATGAAATTTTAAAATAATTACTGTATAATTGACAAGTTTCGACAAAAAGTATCACTAATAGTGTGATATACTTTTAATAGATTGTAAAATAACATAAGGAGGTATTTTTATGGAAGGTAAAGCGAAAATATACCAAAAATGGTGGTTTTGGGTGATTATGGCTGTTATTAGTCTTATAATTATAGAAATAAGTTTTCAGAGTTTTAGAGATAAGAAAACATCATCTAAAGTGGTAAACAAAAATAATAGTACAGAAAAGGTTTCGACAGATATAAAAAAAGAAAATCCTTATGAAATAACGAATATTTATGATGGAACATATAAATTTACAATTAATGATGGGGAAAATACAATTGTAGGAGCTATAAATATAGATGGAGGTAATTTAAAAACTAAATTTAGCAGTATAGATAATTCCTTGACAGTACCAATATATAATGGTTTTTGCGGGTTAAGTAAAGAAGATAAGACAACATTTTATATTTCAATAATGAATAGCTATTATGAGACAATACGAAAATTTAAATGCATAAAATCAGATAAAAATATATTGGGCGAATCTTTAACTTATACAAATTATAAAAATGTTGATTTTATATATGTAAATGATAGTAAAGATATAGAAAGTGTGTATAATGAAGTCTTAATACAAGAAAAGCAAAAGAAGGAATCAGAACAAAAAGTTAAAGAAGAACAAGAGAAACAAACATTTATATCAAGTTGTCAAACATATACATTTGAACAAATGGCAAGAAATCCAGATAATTTTAAAGGAACAAATGTAAAAGTAACAGGTGAAGTTGTACAAGCTCTTTATGGTTCATCTTCTGTTGATTTAAGAATTAATATTACTAAAAAGGGTACATATTCAACATATTATACAGATACTATATATGTAGTATATGAGCCAAAACCAGGAGAAGATAAAATTTTAGAAGATGATATAATAACAGTCTATGGAACATCAAAAGGAGATTATTCTTATACAAGTACAATTGGGTCAAAAATAACATTACCATTAATTGATGCAAAATATATAATGTTACAAAAATAATTAATAAATAAAAAGATATTATAACACTTACGAAAGTAGGTGTTTTTATTTTGTCTACATTAGAAAGGAAGAAATAATGGCAGTAGCAGGAAGTTTAACTTATGATACAAAAATAGATAAAAGTGGGTTTGAAAAAGGATTAAACTCATTAAAAAATACATCAAATACAGTATCAAAGGCAATAAAAGTAGCATTAGGAACAATTACAACAACAATAGCAGGTATTAGCACATATTCAATTAAAGTTGGAAGTGACTTTGAAGCTGGGATGTCAAAAGTTCAAGCAATTTCAGGAGCAACAGGAGACGAAATAAGTAAATTAACAGAAAAAGCTAAAGAGATGGGACAAAAAACAAAATTTAGTGCAACTGAATCAGCAGAAGCTTTTCAGTATATGGCAATGGCAGGTTGGAAAACAGAAGAAATGTTAAATGGTATTGAAGGAATTATGAATTTGGCGGCAGCTTCAGGAGAAGATTTAGCAAGTGTTTCAGATATTGTAACAGATGCTTTAACAGCTTTTGGTTTGCAAGCTAAAGATAGTGCACATTTTGCAGATGTTTTAGCAAAAGCAAGTTCAAATTCTAATACAAATGTTGGACTAATGGGAGAAACTTTTAAATATGTAGCACCACTTGCAGGTTCAATGAAATATAGTGTTGAAGATACAGCTGTCGCAATTGGTCTGATGGCAAACGCAGGAATTAAAGGAAGTCAAGCAGGAACAGCTTTAAGGTCTATGCTTACAAGATTAGTAAAACCACCAAAGCAGGCAGCAGAAGCCTTAGATGACTTAAACATATCAGTTACTAATGCAGATGGAACAATGAAACCATTATCACAAACAATGCAAGAATTAAGAGGAAAGTTTGCTAAGTTAACTGAAAGTGAAAAAGCAAGTTATGCAGCATCAATAGCAGGTCAAGAAGCAATGTCAGGAATGCTTGCTATAGTAAATGCAAGTGATAGTGATTTTAATAAATTAACACAATCAATAAATAATGCAGACGGAGCTTCTAAAGAAATGTCAGATACTATGAATGATAACGTAAAAGGTGCATTTACATTATTGAAAAGTAATATAGAAAGTGTAGGAATAAAGCTATATGATAAAATAAAAAAACCATTAAAAGATTTAATAAATACAATAAGTAAATATGTTAGTAAAATTCCAACACTATTAAAAAATATATACAATTGGACTAAAAAAAATCAAGATTTAATCAAGAATTTAATAAAAATAGTAGCTTCATTAACAGCAGGATATATTGCATATAAAACAGTATTAGTAGCAATCAATACAATACAAACAGCAAGAAAAATATTAAGCACAGCATCAGCGTTTCTAAGTTTAATACCAACAATAAGGTCAGCAAAAGATGCAATGTTATTATTAAATATGGCATTTTCAGCTAATCCAGTTGGTTTAGTTGTTGCTGGAGTTACAGCATTAACAACAGCTTTAGTATTATTTGGTTCAAGGCAAACAGAGGCACAAAAAAGAGCAAAAGAATTTAGGGAAGAAGCAAATAAATCAAGGCAAGCCTTAGAAGAATATAATGAAAGTATAGATAACGCAACAAAGGCTAACTTAGTACATATTGAAAATGTAAAAAAACTAAAAGATGAATTAAAAACATTAGTAGATGAAAATGGTAAAGTAAAACAAGGATATGAAGGAAGAGTAGATTTCATTTTAAATGAATTGAATCAGGCTTTAGGGACAGAATATACTAGAACAGGAAATATCATAGATAAATATAAGGAATTACAAAAAGAAATTGATAAAACAATTGAAAAGAAAAAAGCTGAAATTATATTACAAGGACAAGAAGAAAAGTATAGAAATGCTATAGAAAAACAAGGAGAGGCAGTTGAAGAATTAAGACAAATACAACAACAGATGGGAATGACCTATGATGAAGTTAAAGAAAAATATGGGAAATATATAGAACAAGTAAATAGTGGAGGCATTATATTAAGTAGTCAATTTAAGTCAAAAGATGAATATCAAAAGGTAAAAACGTTAATAGACCTAACAAAAGCATATAATGATACTGAAAAAAAAATTAAGGATTATACTGAAAATGTTAAAACTTATGAAGATAATTATGCAAAATTTATTGAAGGAAAATACAACGAAATATCAAATACAATAACTGTTACAACGCAAGACTGGACATCACAATCACTTCGTACATTAAGTACTTCTATACAAGAACAACAAATAGCATTAAAGCAATATGAAGAAATATACAAAAATACAGATAATAAAATTGCTAAACAAAATGCTGAACAAGCAAAGAAAAATCTTCAAGAATTAGCACAGAATTTAGCAGATAGAACTTCAACAGTAACAAATCTAGGAGTAAATGAATATAATGCTTGGAAAACATTGGCGGAAAGTAATTATAGAATATATTCAGAGCAACTAGGAAAAATGAATCCTGATATGAGAAAAAAAATAGAGGACTTAACAGGATATTTACAAGGGGATACATCACTTCCAGAAGGTATGAGTATGTTAGTAAAAAGAACTACTTCAACATATGAAAAAGAAATGGGAGTGCTTTTTCCATCGACAAAGAAGGAATTAGATAAGTTAGGAGATGCTATAGAAAACGATACTACAGTAAGCAGAGCTTCAATAATACTTGCTAATAATGTAAATGAAAAATTTAATAGCAATATAGATGGTAGAAAGTGGGGTATGGATTTAAGCGACAATATATCAACAGGAATGACATCACAGGAATCTATAAAAAAGGTAACTAGTGCTGCTTCTTTTTTGGCTGGAGCAATTAAAAAGAATATAGGACACTCAGTACCAGAGGAAGGACCATTAAAAGACGAACTAACATATATGCCAGATATGATTGATAACTTAGTAAAAGGAATTGAAAAAAATAAATATAAAGTTGCAAAAGCTACAAAAGAATTAGCTGGAGATATAAAAGATAGTTTTAATTTAGAAAATTTAAATAATGTAATAATAAAAGAAATGCAGAAAGCCGTATCCATAGAAACAGGCTCAATAAATGCAAAAGCAAGTGTAAAATCAAATAATAGTATGTTAAATGTAATAAAAGCAACATTTAATATAGATGGAAGTGTAGACATAGATGGACAAAAAGCAGGAAGAATATTAACACCAAATATAACAAAAACGATTAAAGCAGGAGGGCTAATATGACAAAATTAAAATACGGAAATATATTATTAGATGTTTATGATGGATATGAATTAAATAAATCAAGTCAAGAAGTAGCATTTAGTGATTTAGTATGTGATTTTACAAATCATACAATAGTAGACCTCCCAGAAAAATATCAAGAAGCAAAACTTGTTGAAATAGATGAATTTAATTCAGAAACAATAATATTTTTTGGTTACATAGAAAATTATAATTTTGGAGAAATGAGAGAAAAAGATATAGATACAGACATAAATATAACACTGTTATCTCCAATGAAATTAACTACATTACGAACAATAACAGCAGTAGGAACTTATAAATTAACAGTATTAATAGAAGAAATTTTATTAAAACCACTAATAGAAGATGGATTTACAATAGAAGAGATAAATATTACAGACAGGCAAACAACAGTCAATTTCTTAGTAGAAACCATAGAATATTGTATGAATAACTTATCTAATAAATTTAACTTCTGGTGGTTTATAGATGAAAAGAAAAAAATTTATATAAAAGATATATCACAAATACTAAAAAAAGATGTAGATTATATTTATGATAAACAACATAGTATAAATGGATTACAATATGTGAAACCAACTATATCATCAGAAAATTATGCAAATGTAGTAAATTTTAAAAATGTAAGAATATATGAATATTCAAGATTATCATTTAATGGAACAACAACCACAGAAAGTCATAATCCATTAATAGAAAACCAAATAACAACAATAAAAAAAGATGGGCAATTAGACTTTAGATTTCCAATAGATACAAAAAAAGAAAATATAATAAAATCGGCAAAAAGTAATGGAATAAGTGGAATTATGTATGGATTGCATATAAAAGGGCTATATACAGATAATACTACATTTGAATTATATATTAAATATGATGAATATGAAAATAAATTAGAAATATCAAATAACATAGGGTATGATGGAGGAACTGATAAAGAAAAGGAATTTTTATTAATTAAAGATAGCTTTTTTAGTAATTTAATAACAGGATTAAAATACAATAATGAAAATAAAAATATAAAATCTATAACATTAATAAATTCAGATAGTGCATTAATATGGAATGTAAACAAATTTTATAATGATAAGGCTATATCAGAAAAAAGAGGAAAAATAAGTAATACAGGTATTGTAGAATATACGATAGATATGAATGAAAGTTGGAAAACAATACAAGAATTAAGAGACATTGGAATTACATATATGGAAAATAACAGTATTAATACAAGTGGAGAAGTAGAAATGCTTTTAGATAAAAAAATATTTAAGATAGGGGATACAATTAAAATAAATAAAATGTTAATAGATGGAACTTATATCGTTACAGAAATAAGAGAGACTGAGATGAATAATGACCCATCATATATAGTAATATGTAAAAATGCAAATTTATTAAATAACTTTATAGATATATTTAGAGGGGAAAATTCTCAAACAAATGCAGATAAGTTATTTAAAATGTATATAACACACTATCAGGAAGAAGAAATAAATGAAATACATAAGGTGGTGCAATAGATGAAAATTAAGAATGAATATGTAAAGATAAAAACAAACAATGAAATCGTACTACATAATTATATTTATGATAAATATTTAGAACTATTTAGTCAAAGCCAATATGAAACAGATGAATTTAAATTATTTAATTTAAATGATAGAAAAAAATTAAGTTCTTGTTTTATAAAATTTGACGAACAAATTGAAGATATAAAACAAGCTAGTATTGAAGATTTTGATATTATTATTCATTGTAATCAGACAGAAACAAATGGTAATAATCAAAGTGTAAATGCTATATATAATTATTCAACACTATTTGGAATAATAGATATTTTAAATAAAGAAATACATTATGATTTAAATAGATATGCAGGGAAAAAAATAACAGCTCTTGGATTTGGAAGTAATACATATAGTGAAATAATGGCTTGTTTAGATGTCTTTAATTACAATGTATATGTTATTAAAGATGAAGAACTTAACATTTCAAGAAAAGATATATTTTCGAGCGATGCTATCTGTAGGGGGTACGATTATCCAATACACTTAACTCCTGTATTTCCTTTACATAGATTTCAAGAAGGTTATAATTATACAGCTCCTATATGGGCAAGATTATATTCTGTAGGATTAGGACAAACTATTGGTAATATCAGTGAGGAATATCTTATAGGGAAAGAAATACAAGTAAGAAAAGAAAGTAATACAAGTTTTGGATTTAATTTAAGGAAAGGTGCAGACACAAGTATTTTTCCAAAAGAAGATTTATACTGTGGAAATAATATTTTTCCACAGCCTTTTTATGTGCCAATAGAAATATATCCTCAAGAAAATAAATATTGTCAAGATAACATTTATCCAGGAAGAAGTAATTATAAATACATAATTTATAAATATAGATTATGTTCTATGAATAGAGGGAGTGTAATTGAAGATTTAGACGAATATTATACAATGAGTTATAAAACGCACGTTAAGGGATTATTTAAAATTATTACAAAAATGGAAAGAGTTAAAAAAAAATAAAGAAAGGAAAGAAGAAAATGGAAAAAATTAATTTTGAAAATGGAACTTTAATATCAAAAGCTAAAGTTTTAATAAATGGAACTATATATGAGGTAGAGCCAGCACAATATGAAGGCTCAACACCTTTATCAGCACAGATTTTAAATGAGATGCAAGGTAATATCGAAACAGCTATAGAAGAAGTACAAACAAATACAAATGATAAACTAAATAATATAAATACATATTCAACAGAAGAAACAAAAGTAGGAACTTGGATAGATGGGAAACCAATATATAGGAAAGTTTTTACTTTACCAAATATATCATCTTCAAATAAACAACTAGTTAATAGTTCTGTGCCTGTTGAAGTAAGCTATGATAAAATAACTAAAATTACAGGAATAGCTACTATTCCTGATGGGATACTTCCAATTCCTTATATGATAGGTCCAGAGCAATTTGTTACATGTTTTCTTGAAAGTAATCAAAATAAAATTTTTGTATATTGTAGGTCTTATACCACTATGGATATAAAAATATTTTTAGAATATACAAAAACAACTGATTAAGGAGGAAAAAATTATGGAAGAGATAATACAAAACATACACTTTACAAATATATGGTGGGCGATAGCAGTACCACTAATTTTAATGATATTAGATATTTTTACAGGATTAGTAATAGCATGGGAAAATGAAAATTTCAAGAGTTCGATAATGAGAGCAGGCTTGTCAAAGAAATTTGGCGAGCTTGTTTACGTATTAATAGGAATATTAACAAAATTCGCATTAGGAACTGAACTAATACTATATTTCACAGTAGGATATATATGCCTAATGGAAATATCAAGTTTAGCAGAAAACTGCGATAAATTGGGAGTCAAAATGCCAGAAAAATTAAAAGAAAAATTGAACAACGATAAGGAGAAATAAGTATGAAAATATTATTAATAAGTGGACATGGAGCAGGAGATGTAGGAGCTATTGGAAACGGATATAAAGAAGCTGACTTGACAAGAGAAGTAGTAAATATATTAGCTCCAAAATTAAGACAATATGCCGAAGTTGATATATATGACCAAAATAGAAATGCTTATGCAGATGTATGTAATGGAAAAATTCCTGTAAATTTTGCAAATTATAATTATGTATTTGAAGTACATTTTAATGCAGGAGGAGGAAAAGGAACAGAAATATATGTGACTAGAGAAGAAAAAGCTACAAGTGTAGAAGAAAAAATAATGAATAAGTTATCTAGTTTCTTTACTGTTAGAGGAGTAAAAAGAAAAAATTTTGCTGTTATAAATTCTGTTAAGAAAAGAGGAGTAAGTTCAGCCTTATTAGAGACATGTTTTATAGATAATGCAAATGATGTTAATATATATCAAAATAATAAAGAAGCTATTTGCAATGCAATTTGTGAAGCAATTGTAGAAGGATTTGGACTAAATGGAAACACATCTAATACTCTTAATATACCTAATGAATCTATTACATCAGATTTACAATACAAAGCACATATACAAGATATAGGATGGACATATTGGATAAATGCAGGTCAAATATCTGGAACAACAGGAAAAAGTAAAAGAGTTGAAGCTATAATATTACAAGGAAAAAATGGATTAGATTTAAAATATAGAGTACATATACAAGACATAGGTTGGGGTAATTGGGTAATTAATGGACAAGTTGCAGGTACAACTGGTCAAAGTAGAAGAATAGAAGCAATAGAAATTAAATGTAATAAAATGTTAGAAGTACAAGCACATGTACAAAATATTGGTTGGATGCCTTCGTCAAAAGGATATACAATAAAAGTGGGAACAGAAGGAAAAGCTTTAAGATTAGAAGCTTTTAAAATTAGAGTTATATAATAAATAGGCTAGATTGATTAATTTCAGTCTAGCCATTTTTTAATTTTAAGTATAAGTATTATTTGATAAAATAAAATTAGACTAGTTCTAAAAACTAGTCTAGTTATTCTCCTTTTTAAGGACAATAAATGCGATTTCTTTAATATATTATATGACATTTTTAAATATTAGTCAATACCTAATTTCTCTTTTAAAGCTTCTTGCAAAACTTGTGAAAAGTTAATATTATTTTTCTCAGATAAATAATTTAACCATTCTGGTATTGTTAAAGTCTTTTTCACTGATTTATTATTAAACTTTTTTCGGTACTCATCCATATCAATGCTTATAAATGAAACTAATTGATTTTTTTGTAAAGGAATATTTGAGATATCTAATGTTGGTTGTGGAAAATTAGTTAATTCGTCTAAATATAATCCCATAGCATCTTGAGCCATTAAGTAAGCATTTTGTATACTGTCTCCAAAAGTTGAACAACCTTTTAAGTCTATAAAATCAACATTATAATAGTTACCATCAAAAGTAAATATTGCAGGAAAGACAGTTAATTGATTTTTCATTTTTATACCTCCAAATTATAAAAAATAGAAAGAAGAAAAAAACGCATAGTAAACAAAACTATTATTTTAAATATAAAATTAAAGCACCTTCCCAATATACCTCAATTTTAATGTAGTTAGGAGTGGGCTAATTATTTTAGCCCAGTCCTTTTTAGAATTGCTTCAGCTGTACCGATTGGGATATCTTTATTATGTATTGGAATTATCTCTATTTGATTTCCGTTTTCTCATTTTTAAGTGAGAGCCTTTTTGAGATATTTCCTGCCAACCATCTTGCTTTAGCAACTTGATTAGCTGTTTACTTCGCATTTATTATCCTCCCTTCTGTAAAATATTATACCACGTATTTATACGTATGTCAATACTTTTTTAAAAAAATTTTTAAATATTTTAAAAAGCTTTCAAATAGCTAGAAATCAAGGTATATAAGTATATTAGATGAAAATAAAAAAGTCTTAAAATGGATTGTAGAATTTAACTTTTAACTATTTTTAATAAAAATTATATATGTATATTTATTAATTTAAAACATATAATATAACAAAAAAATGTTTGTAAAGTATATTGACAAATTAACATAAAAATAATATAATATTACAAGAATATTAAATTTGTTTTACAATTTTATTAAATATATTGACAAGTTTATTATATATCATATTATATGTTATAGGGGGAATATTTATGGATAATATAGAGGTTTTGAATAATGAATCATCTGAAGCAATCCAATTAGCCTTATACATAAGAAAAAAATATTTAGAAAGTGAAAAGAATATAGATAAAAGAATTATATCGCCTATAAAATTGCAAAAATCATTATATTTTTTATTTGCATATTGGGGACAATTTATAAAAAGTAATAAAGACAACCAAGATAGCGTTGAAGTAAATTATTCTAATTATTCTGAATATTTATTTAATGATAGAATAGAAGCATGGACATATGGACCAGTTATCCCTAATGTATTTATTGCAGAAAAAAATGGATGGTTAAATAGTTTTGAAGAAAATCATTATCTTGAAAATGAAATAGAAAAAAAAGAGTTTATTGATAATCTACTAAATCAATTATTTGAAATTGATGACTTTGGATTAGTAAAACTTTCCCATGAAGATATGTGTTGGAAAAAAAATTACATTGAAAGTGATGAGAAACATAATAGAGAAATTCCAAAAGAGGAAATCATAGATGAATATATTGCAAAGTAGATTAAATGAAATCGAATTAAAAAATCAAACTAATCAATTTAAACATTCAATAGATAAAATAACGAGAAGGGGTTGTAAAGTAATTAATACAACTCCGTTTCATTTTCAAAAAATTGAATTTAATAAGAATCTAAAATCAATACATATTAAAGAAGAGAAATTTACTAATTTTATTAAAAGCGAAAAAAATACATATTATAATATATTGAAAGAGTTAATACAGAAACTATATTTTGATAATTATACTTTTTTTAATGAATTTCAATTAGAAGAAAATAATTATAGCGAAATATCTGCTGAAACACAAAGATTGAAAAGAATAATTATGAAAGCCAATAATATAAAAGATATAAAAAATGTGCCAATAATAAATGAAATGATACCTGTTATGTACTTAAAGAAAAAAGAGAAAAGGTATCAAGGATTAAGATTATTTGTAAATATTAAAGAAGATGGATATATAGATTTATATTTAATAGACTTATATCATTTAGGAATAAATGCATATAATGTTACAACTAATAAATATAATTTAGATAGAAATTATAATTCTAATAAAAATAATGATGTATGTATTTCAAAGATTATAGAAGAATTAAAACAAGAGAACTAGCAATAGTTCTTTTTTTTGATTCTTATTCTTCGTTCCAAATTTCGACAAACAATAATAAAAAATATGTTATAATAAAATTGTACGAAAAATAGATAGAATTAGTCCCAACAGAAAGGGGCTTTTTCTTATTGCATAAATATGTATAAAAAAGTAGATACTAATACAGAGGTGTTAGTATGATAGTAGAATTAAAGATAAAAGAAGTAAGAGAGAAAAAAGGAATATCTATAAATGAATTATCAGAAGAAACAGGAATAGAAAGGCATAGATTATCAGAAATAGAAAAAGATGTAGACAAAATATTATTTATAGAATTATTAGTAATAGCAAAAAATTTAGAAGTAGAAATTACTGATTTATATAAAACAGAAACTATAAAATTTATATAAATATATAAGTGTTGGTAGAAATCCTTCCAAAAATGTCGAAAAAAAAGTTTTCGTATAATATTTTGGCGTTTTCGTAAAACTTTTTAACATTTTGGTAAAAAACATGTTACAATTTTTACATCAAGAGCTTTTGAAAAATTAAAGTAATAAGGAGAGTAAAAAAGTAACATGAAAGAATTAAAAAATTACAAAAAAATCTTTACAAATGATAAATGTAATAATATAATGAAGAAAAAGTATAGCCCCTTTATAGTGAATAGTAAAAAATATTTACGAAAGAAGGGATTGTCTATGAAAGATGAAGAAGATATAATATTAAAAGAAATGCAAAAAGATTTAACTTTAGAAGAAAGAAAAATTGTAAAACTCTATTTTGATGTATGTATGAAATTGTATAAAAAGGGAATTGAAAAAGGATTTAATGCAAAATTATAGAAGTATGCAATAAATAATGCAATAGAAAAATTTTACAATATATTTTAGAATATTTTAAAATATTAAAGTGCTTAAAATGAATATTTAAAGCATTTTGGAAAAACTAAAAATCTTTTAGAATGCTTTAAATATGGTTAGGCACACCATTTACTCTCATAAAAATATATTAAATAAAACTTTTATTGGAAATCACAATAGAAGTTTATTTTATATAAAATCTTCAATCTTACCACCAGTTATTTCATATACTCTAAACCAATGGCACCAATCACTTGAATTTAGTATAGATAATCTAGACTGCCAATCATCATTATTTTTAGTATATATAGCCATATCACCTGCTCTATCATATTCATAATATCCTTTTTTCTTTAATACATTATTATAATATAATCATGTCTACCAATAAAAACGTACTTATTATCTCCAGTTTGTTTTACAGTAAAACCTTTACTTAAATGAAAATATACAGCAACTGTCTTTGGAAGTTCTTTAATGGTATAACCATATTCATTTAAATAATTATTTATATTAATTAAAGTAAATATAAAATAAACTAAAAATAAAAATATAGTAATTATAATAACTACATTTTTACGAGATAGTATCTTTTTCATAATCTCCTCCTTAAATTATTAAGTATATTATTAAATTTTTTTATTTGCAATAAAAAACGAATTCAAGAATTTCTAAGCGGTAGAAACCGCAAAGAAATGCTATAAATTCCCATATTTATCTTGTACATAAAGTCCTCCTACTAGAAGAACTTTCCTACAATATAAAAAAAGACTAACAAAAGTTAGCCTAAAATAATTTTAGAGCATCCTCAATAACATAAGAAAACTGTGCTAAATCATCGTTTTCTGTATTAATATTGAAAGAAGAAAAACCTGTTTCAGAATCCTTATAAATAGATACAGAAATAGTTCCAATTTCTTTTCCAAGATTTTCAGAATCTGTAACAAATTTCATAATAACACCTCTTTTCTATAGCTTTTGATAGACAGCAACTTAATTAGTATAGTACAATAAAAGTGCAAAATTTGTTGAAAGATGTAAAGAAAATAAAAAAGTATTTACAAAAAAACAAAGAAATAATATAATAAGTAAAAATACAACAAGGAGGAAATTTTGAGAGAAAATTTAAAACAATTTACAAACACAAAACAATTTCATATTTGCATGGTATGTTCTATCATGTTTATTATTTTGTTCATTACAGGAGTTATTATCTTAAAATATAGTGTAGAAGGAGAAGATAATTTACCTTTTGATTTATCTAAAATTTCTATATTTAGTATTGTAGAGGGAACAGATGTAGAAGATAATGCAAATAGATGGAACCTGAAAGTTAGTCAAAATAATGATGTATACTTATATATAAAGAAAAATGAAAATAAAAATGAAAATTACGAAAATACAGAATCAATAAAAAAAATAGTATTAGAAAATTTCAAAGTTAAAAATAAACCTAATGTAGGAAGTTTAAAACTATATAAGCCAGATTCACAAATGGAAAATAAACTTTTCAAAAACATATCAGAAAATGAGACAGATAGAGTAGAATTTATAGGAGATATGGATGCAAGCCTAAAAGATTTAAAAATATCGAATCAAGGTGGATTAGTTATATTTAGATATTCAGTTGAAGATTTAGGAAATTATGTATCAAATGATGATAATGAGATAAATCATGATGATTTATTAAAAAAACTTTCTATAAATAATGATGATATAAAATTTAATATCTCTTTTGATATTTTAATGGAATTAAATTCTAGAAGGCAATATAAAGCTAATGTACATTTAGACTTACCAATTAATGATATTGTAAATGATGGAACACAGAGCATTGAATATACGGATTTAAAGGATATTATATTTAGAAGAATATAAAAAATACTTGCTAATTTTTTAATTACATTATATAATAACAAAGAAATGAAATTTAATCTTTGTATTGAGAGTAAACCAATAGGAACCTACGAACCTTGTCAGATCCGGAAGGAAGCAGCAATAAGTAGATTATTCTTATGTGGAGTACTCTCTATAGAGAGATTGAATTTCATTTAAAGGATAGGCCATAATCGTTGTCACAAAATCAAAGATTTTGACAACGATTTATATATAAAGGATGTGATAATATGGGGTACACAGCTCTTTATAGAAAATTTAGACCAATTACATTTTCAGAATTAGTTGGTCAAGAACATATTACAAGAACTCTTAAAAATCAAATTATGGCTGATAGAGTGGGACATGCTTATTTATTTAATGGAGGAAGAGGAACAGGAAAAACATCATCAGCAAAGATTTTAGCTAGAGCCATCAACTGTTTAAATCCAAAAGATGGAGAACCTTGTAATGAATGTGAAATTTGTAAAGGGGCAATAAATGGATCTTTAACAGATATTGTTGAAATGGATGCTGCTTCTAATAATAGTGTAGAAGATATTAGAAGTATCCGTGAAGAAGTAAACTTTTTACCTACAAAAGCAAAATATAGAGTTTATATTATAGATGAGGTTCACATGCTTTCATCAGGAGCATTTAATGCTTTGCTAAAAACATTAGAAGAGCCACCAGAACATGTAAAATTTATTTTAGCAACAACAGAACCACAGAAGCTACCAGCAACTATACTTTCAAGATGTCAAAGATTTGACTTTAAAAGAATTTCAAATGAAGACATTATAAAAAGATTAAAAACTGTTTGTGAAGAAAGTAAAATAGAAATTACAGAAGGAGCTTTAAATATTATATCTGTTCTAGCGGAAGGAGCTATGAGAGATGCTTTATCAATTTTAGAAAGATGCATTCAAGATGGAGAAAATAAAATTGATGAAGATAAAATCAAGGATTTAGTTGGAATCCCAAAAGTTATTTTTGTTCATAATATTTTGGAAGCTATCATAGAATATGATATTGATAAGACTTTACAAAGTATGGATGAAATATTAAATCAAGGAAAAGACTTAAATAACTTTTTATGGGAAATGATTAAATATGTAAAAGATATTCTACTATATAAATCATCAGGAAAGGCTGATTTATACAGCCAAGAGGAAATTGAAAATATAAAATCAATTGCAGATAAAGTTGAAAAAGAAAAATTGGTTTATTTAATTTATCAACTATCTGATTTGGAAAATGACTTAAAGTGGTCAACACAAAAAACAATTGTATTTCAGGCTGGGATGATTAGGTTATGTAGTAAAGAAGTTGAAAATGAAAGTAACATTGAAAAAAGAGTTGAAAAAATAGAAAATTATCTAAAATCTGGAAAAGTTTCTATTTCAAAAAGCGAAGCAACTAACAATTCGGTGGATATGCAAAGAAATAATTCATATCAACAAAGAACAGTTCAAACATCAGCCCAAATTGAAAGTATAAAGACTTCAGCTAATATAGTTAATACAAGTAAAAAAAGTTACTCAGAAGACTTAAATAAAAGTTGGCCAAAAATTGTTAATGACTTAAAGCAAAGTGGTAAAATTGTTTTATATACAAATTTAATTAACACAGTAGCAGAGAAAATTAATGATATGACAGTAGGGATTAAGTTCCCTAAGGGAATGACAGCTTTTGGAAAATCTGTATTACAAAAGCAAGAAAATATAAATGAAATTTCTAGTTTAGTTTCAATGGCTTATGGAAAAGAAATGCAAATCAAATATATTTCAGAAGAGCAAAGTAAGCCTATACAGCATAATCCAGAAGATGATATAGCAAAACTAGCGAATCAATCTGATATACCATTTAATATAATAGATTAATATAAGGAGGAATTTTAAATGTCTAAAAGAGGAGGATTCCCAGGAGGAATGGGAGGATTTGGCGGAATGAATATCAATAATTTAATGAAAGAAGCCAAAAAAATGCAAGCAGAAATGCAGAAATCACAAGAGGAATTAGCAACTAAAGAATTTGAAGCAACAGCAGGTGGTGGAGCAATTTCTGTTAAAGTTACAGGAGAAAAAGTTATAAAAGAAATAAAAATTAAACCAGATGTAGTTGACCCAGAGGATGTAGAAATGTTAGAAGATTTAATATTAACATCAGTAAATGAGGCTTTAAGAAAAGTGGATTCTGCACAAAGCCAAGAGTTTGGTAAATTCAATATACCAGGAATGATGTAATTTCTTTGTTTGTTTTGTTTAAGCATATAAAAAATTGGAAAACAAAGAGAGAAAGGAATAAATGATGTCATTATACTCACCATCAATCGAGAAATTAATTGAAAGTTTTGAAAAGCTACCTAGCATAGGGCATAAAACAGCCGCTAGGCTTGCTTTTTATATATTAAATTGCTCAGAAGAAGAAACAAATGAATTTATAAAATCTATTACTGATGCAAAACACAATTTAAAATATTGTAGTAAATGTTATAATATATCTGACACGGACCCATGTTCAATTTGCTCTAGCCCTAAGAGAGATACAACTTCAATATGTGTTGTAGAAGATGTAAGAGACATTATAGCAATGGAAAAAACTCATGAATTTAAAGGAGTTTATCATGTATTACACGGTTCTATTTCACCAATGAATGGAATTGGGCCAGATGATATAAAAATAAAAGAGCTTCTATCAAGACTTATGGAAGGACAAGTAAAAGAAGTTATACTTGCAACAAATCCTAGAGTAGAAGGAGAAGCAACAGCAATGTACTTATCTAAATTGATAAAACCATTAGGAATTACTGTTACAAGAATTGCACATGGAATTCCTGTAGGTGGAGATTTGGAATATACAGATGAAATTACTCTTACTAAAGCGTTAGAGGGAAGAAGAGAAATTTAATTAAAGAGGGATTAAGGTAACAGTTCTCTAAATCCTTCTTTTTTTTGTCCCAAAAGGGACGTTTACTTGTGGGACATTTTTTGAATATTTTTTAAAAATTTGGAAAAAATAGCAATAGTTTTTAAATAAAGGGTGATTTTGTGAAAAAGTTTTTAAAAATAATTTTACTAATAATTTTAACGGTAATATCCACAATTTGTGTTTTTATTGTGGATAATGAAAGGACAAATACTATTAGTTTGGCAAAAAGTTCAAATTCATCAGATATACAATTAATGGCTAGAGCAATTAATGGGGAAGCAAGAGGAGAACCTTATGAAGGACAAGTCGCAGTTGGAGCTGTAATTTTGAATAGAGTTAAAGATTCTAGATTTCCAAATTCTATTGCAGGGGTTATTTATCAGTCAGGAGCATTTACAGCAGTAGCTGATGGACAAATTAATGTAACAATTAGTGAAGGGTCAACTGTTTATAAAGCTGCACAAGATGCGATTAATGGATGGGATCCAACTGGTGGATGTGTATATTATTTTAATCCATCAACTGCTACTAATAAATGGATATGGTCTAGACCACTTGTCAAAACGATTGGTAAACACAGATTTTGTAAATAATTTATAAATAAAAGGAGAGTTTTATATATGAGTAATACAGAAAATAAAAAAATTGAACTTAAAAAGTCATATTTAATTAGTTTAATAGTTGCATTTGCAGTTATTGCGATATGTCTAGTTGCTGTTATAATTAATAATCAGAAAAGTACAAAATTAGCATCAGAAAATAATTATAATATGACATTTTATGAATTAGTAGATTATGTTCAAAATGTTGAAACATATCTTGCTAAATCGTTAATTTCAAGCACTCCTGAACATGGAGCAGAAACATTAACAAATGTATGGAGAGAGGCTAATTTAGCACAAGCATATTTAGCACAGCTTCCATTAGAGAGTCAAGAACTTGAAAATACAGAAAGGTTTTTAAACCAAGTAAGTGATTATAGTTATTCTTTATCAAGGAAAAATATTTATAATGAAAGTCTAACAGATGAAGATTTAAAAAATTTAAGGGATTTACATTCATATAGTGTGGAATTAGAAAATACTTTAAATCAATTATCAGATGATATTAATTCAGGTAGAATAAAATGGAGTGAACTTACAGATAGAGGGAGTGTTGCTTTTGCTCAACAAGTTAGCACTTCTTCATTAGACGGATTTAGTAGTTTAGAGGAAAATTTCCATGAATATTCAGGATTAATTTATGATGGAGCATTTTCAGAGCATATTACAAATGCTGAGAAAAAAGGATTAATAGGTGAAGATATTGATGAAGAGTTAGCTGAGCAAAAAGTTTTAGAATTTATTGGTCAAGATAATGTTGCAGAAATTAGCTCTTTGGGATATTCTGAAAATGCTATCATACCAGAGTATAATTTTGCAGTAAAAACTGCACAAGAAGATAATATAACAATCTCAATTTCTAAAAAGGGTGGACATATTGTTTATATGAACTCAAATAGAAATGTAAATACAGAAATCATCTCACAAGAAGAAGCTAACGAGAAAGGAAAAGAGTTTTTGCAAAGCCATGGATATCCAAATATGAAAGAGACTTATTATTTAAGACAGGATGGAATTGTAACAATTAATTATGCTTATATACAAAATGATGTAGTTGTTTATTCAGATTTAATGAAAGTAAAAGTAGCATTAGATAATGGTGAAGTCTTAGGGATAGAAGCAACAGGATATTTAAATAATCATACACAAAGAGATACTTCTAAAGTAAAAATTGGCAAAGAAGAAGCTAAAAAAAGTTTAAATAAAAATTTGGAAATTAATTCAGAAGGGCTTGCTATTATTCCAACAGAATTTCAAACTGAAATTTTGTGTTATGAATTTAAGGGTAAAGTTGATGATAATGAATTTATAGTTTATATAAATGCTGAAAATGGTAGAGAAGAAGATATTTTGATTATAACAAATACGCCAAATGGAACTTTAACAATGTAGGGAAATAGGGACGTGGGTTTTTTGGCAGCCAAAGGGGTGTAGGGGGGGAAGCAAGGAAATTGGCCCAGGAACCAGGAGGGGGGGGGGAGAGAAAGACCGGG
>CAOJQV010000012.1 GCA_948441945.1 uncultured Clostridium sp.
TTTTCAAAATGTGCAGTAAACACACTACAACACTTTTTTAACGCTATCGCTAAAAAGTGTTAGTGTGGCAGGGAAAAATTTATTTTTCCCCACACCCCTTTGCCTAAAAAATATCTACATATTTTTTAGGTTTTAGTTAAAATTGCTATTCGCAACTTTAACTAAAAAATCAGCTACCAAAGTAGTACATCTACTCTAGTAGCTGATTTTCTATATGCAAATGTCATAGCTTATACTAGCATATCTGCATTTGCATATAGTTTAGTAAAGTCATAGTTTGTATAATCTCGTTCTTCAAAATTAGCTCTTGACTTTTTATAATCTTGTCTTGTGCTATTACATTTATTTATATTTTTATTATTATATTTATTATCCTTAAACTTTTCTTCAATAGGGGTATTGAAGTTTTGTTGGAGAGGGTATTTAACTTTTGTTAAATAGGTATTTTTATTTATTAGAATCAGTTTTCTCATTTCTACTTGCTTACTATTTTCTTTATAGATTAACTCAATATCAATATACTTTTTATCTTTTAATGAATTTACTAATTTTGATACTTGGGTTATTGATATATTTAATAACTCACTTATGGTTTTGTTTGTTAAATAGCAATAACTATTTTCTTTACTCAAATACAAAATTATTGAATATATGATTTTTTCTTTATCACTTAATTTTTCATCTGTTAATATTTCTATTGGTATCCATATACCTTTTAAATTTAAGTTAGACATTCCCTCACCTTCTTTCGTTTATTCGCTTTATTTTTAACTTTTAGCCATTTTAAATTGTTTTTAGTATAACTTTATATTTTTTTAATGTAGACAAAAAATTTCCATAAAAAAATTGCTTTGAACTTATTTTCTAAATTCAAAACAATTTTATAATTTTCTCGACACTGTCGAGATTTTTCTTTATCCTTCTTAATTTTTATCTTTAATCTTCATTATATTGTTTTCATTTATTTCCTTTTGCAAATTTTCCAATTCCTTTATTCCTTTATTATTTTCTAACACTCTCATTTGCCTTCTTGCTGATTCATTTAATTTGATTAGCCTTTCATTTTGTGGCATTCCTGCATTTATTAATTCTGCATTTGTATTTTCTAAATTACTTAAAATAACCAAATGAAGTAAATCAGTATAATCTCTCATATTTCCTTTTTCTGCTAATTCTGGATTTTGTAGTCTCCATTGTTTAGCTGTCATTCCAAATAATGCAACATTTAATACATCGGCTTCTTCAGCATAAGCATATCTCTTTTGTTCTTCTGTTAAAACTGGAACTATGTTTATTTTTATGGCATCAGTATGTATTAGATAATTTACCTTTGATAATACTCTATTAGCTTGCCATTCAATTTTGTATTGATATGATTCATTCTTTTTTAGCCTTTCAAATTCTTGAATTAAGTATAACTTAAATTCTGGAGATAACCAACTTGCAAATTCAAAAGCAATGTCACTATGTGCAAATGTTCCTCCATTGTTTCCAGACTTTGATATAATACCAATAGCATTTGTTTCCTTTATCCATTTTTGTGGAGACATATAAAAGCTATGTTTACCAGCTTCATTCTCAAAGGTATCGAATTCGTGACCTTTGAAATTTTCATTGTTGAGTTTTTCCCATAATCCTAAATATGATATAACATCTTTATTTCTCATCCATGATTGTACTGGTATTTTGGGTTCTTCTGGATTTGCATATCTTGCTAAATCTGTTAATGATATATATTCCTTATTATTTATTCTAATTACATTAACTTTATTGTTTTCAACATATATTTCTGTTTTTATTATATCCTTGCTCATATATTGTACCTTCTTTCTAATTGTGCAGATACTGTCTGCATAATTTATTTTCTATTAATTAGCATTATATCATCTATTTTCAAATTTTTCATTAAAAATCAGTAAAAAGACAATTTTTTACATTTCAAAGGTATCGAATTTGTGACCTTTGAATTTTATACCTATCAATTTTTTATTTTTACTATTTTTATAAAATCAAAAAAGATGAAATTGTATCTTTATTTTTTACAATTCATCTTTCAAATATGTGAAAATTTTATTATTTCTAAATTGTTGCTAGGAGGAAACCTTTGCTATTACTACATTTTAATTTTTCGTCATAAGAAAACAAAATCGTTATTACCAATGCTATTAACGTTATTCCTTTATTTTTTTTCATTTGTTTTACCTCTTTCTAGTGTTTACAATTTCACTTTGCTTAATTATATATATTTATTTTTTGTTATGCAATAAAATAATTTATTTTTAGTATGCGTTTGTGTACATAATGTTTATAATATATAAATTCGTATGTTTAATTTTTTACCAACTTTAGATATTGATTGAATTATAAAAAATTTTATGTTAGAATAACTTTGATAGTCTAATGAAAAGGAGTTTTTTTATGTCAAAAGAAGTTTTTGATTTTTATGATAGGACAAGTTTAAAGTCTTATAATTTAGACAAAAGTATGCAATATCAATTAAATATATTAGGAAGTTTAGATGTTTTTACTAGAAAACATTGTGAAAATGTTGCTAGTATTGTTTGTAGAATTTGTCAGTATCTTCATTGTTCTGCTAGTTTTACAGAATATTGTACGATTTGTGCTTATCTACACGATATTGGCAAACAGTTCATCCCTTCTAGTATTTTACAAAAGCAATCTGCTTTAACAGATGAGGAATATGAAGTTATGAAACAACATACTGCTCTTGGTCATAAACTTTGTATGGATGACTTAAAATTAAGACCTTATGCAGCTGGCGCAATTTATCATCATGAGGCTTTAAATGGTACTGGATATCCAAATGCTTTATCAAAAAAGGATATTCCTTATGAAGGTCAAATTATTAGAGTTGCAGATGAATATGATGCGATTGTTAGCAAAAGGCAATATAAGTCTCACGTTGGTATTATTGATACTCTAAAAATTTTAATTGATGAGTGTAAGCCTATAGAAAATCCTGAGAGTTATAGAGTTCCTGTAAAGGAGAAAAAACTAGGAAAAAATAATCCTATCGTTGTAAAGGCTCTTATTAAAGTTGTTATTGATGATACTGAATATGAAATTTCGTGTATAATGGATTACCTAGACGATTTAAAGTCTGAAATTAAAAGACTTGAACAAATTGAAAAATATGATAAAAAAAGGCTGGATTCTAAAAGTCCTAATAAGCAAGAATATTATTTAAATGGGATGAAGTGCTTATTAACGGGTAATGAAACTGTTGAAAATTATATTGAAATTTTGAATTCCTATCGTAATATTGTAGAGTCTAGAAATGCTCATATTAAAAAATTATTTGAAGAAATTAAAATTATCAAAAAGTTAAAAGTATAATTTAGAAAATAAAAAAAGCTAGTCCAAAGCTTACTCCAAGTGCGTTGTTTATTTTATTTATAATGTTTTCATCTTGAATATGCCCTATTTTTTCTTTTAATCTACTTTTGTCTATTGTTCTTATTTGTTCAGTTAAAACAATTGAGTCATTTTTTAGTCCACATTGTTGTGAATCTATTTCTATATGTGTTGGTAGTTTTGTTTTATTGGTTTGTGATGTAATAGCTGCTGCTATTACTGTAGGACTATATTTATTCCCCATATCATTTTGTATAATTAGTACTGGTCTTATTCCTCCTTGTTCAGAACCTACTACTGGACTTAAATCTGCATAAAACATATCTCCTCTTTTTATTATCATATTCTTCACTCCTAATGTTGGTATATGTCAAGCATGTATTTTTTTATATTTTCTAGTAAAGATAAATTTTATATTTCTTTTACGGTATCAAATAATTTGAATGCAAATTCTTTTTTGTTTGCTGTTTTATTTATCTTTATCTCATTATATATTATGTAGATTATAGTATTTTGGTTAGTATCTTTTATCTCCATTTTTGTTGGTTCTGCCTTCTCTTTAGATATATACAGTGTTTCATATTTTTGATAATTATTTGATGTTTCTACTGTTGTTTCCATTACTATTTGATTGTTTTCTTCTTTCCATTTTGAATTTGGATTTTTTTTGTAATTTTCTATGAAATTTATTAA
The DNA here is from genome assembly GCA_948441945.1 of uncultured Clostridium sp. Classification (GTDB taxonomy): domain Bacteria; phylum Bacillota; class Clostridia; order TANB77; family CAG-508; genus CAG-269. Next base: position 4,069 of record CAOJQV010000012.1, read on the forward strand.
ATCTAAATTATTTTGTGTTATATCTTTATAGTCTTCAATTACTTTTGTTATGCTTAATTTTGTATTTTCTATTTTGAGGTTATTTCCTTCTTTTATAATCTTTATACTGCTTATATTACTTGGTTCTATTACTTCTTGTATACTTTTTTCTGAACTTATGTATTCTTGACTTATTTTGTATTTGTTGCTGTTTTTATTACTTTTTACTTCTACATCAACTTCTGTTTTATAAGAGTTAATATTTAAAATATAATCTACAATTTCTTGACTACTACTATTCTTTCCAATTTTTGAATTTTTAGCCATGTTATTATTAAATTTTATAAAAATTATTAGTCCTACAACTAATAGTGCGATTACAACAGCAGATATTATAACTTTTCTTTTGTTTATTTCTTTTTTATTTTTTTCCATAGAAAAAAACCTCCTAAAAATTATTCTTACTATAATTTTTATTCGGCTTTTTTTGTCTTTATGTTTTATATTATTCATCTGCGTTATTTATTTCATAAATTCTAAAAGTATTAGTTCCTGTAAAAACTATATATTCTGCATCTTCTGGAATGTTATAATTTCCATTAATATTTAATCCTCCTCCAGAGCTTCTAGATAGTAATGTACTACTTGTTGAATCAGTTTTATAGAATATAACTCGAGTTATATATGAACCATTATTTCCTTGCATATATAGCTTTAAATATATCTTTTTTCCTCTAACAGACTCATCTAAATATACTTTTAATGTTCTTTTATTTAAATCTACATAAGTATCTGTATCTCCATCATACGCTTGAGCTTCTAATGCATCTGATGGTAATGTCGAAGTAAATGATGAAATAATTGAGTTTTTTCCATATTTATCTATACTTTTTGCATATAGTATTTCTCCAGTTTGTAACTTTATTTCTTTATCTTCGTAGTTTTTCCATTCTCCATCATCTATTTTATATAATCTTTGAACACTTGTAGAGTAATATGAAATTGATGTCATACAATACCCTGGCTCAACTCCATGGTCAGTTAACTTTGGATATACTTTTTCTTCAGTTATTATTGGAGAGTTTGCGTTATTTATTTCATATACCATTATATTATTTGTTCCTGTAAAAGCTATATATTCTGCATTTTCTGGAATGTTATAATCTCCATTAATATTTAAACCTCCACCACTATTTCGAGATAGTAGTGTAGTACTTGTTGAATCAGTATTATAATATATAACTCTACTTGTATATGCATTATTATTTCCTTGCATATATAAATTTAAATATATCTTTTTACCTCTAACAGTCTCTTCTAAATATACTTTTGATGTTTTTCCCTTACAATTTACATAAGTATCTTCGTCTCCATCATACGCTTGTGATTGCAATGCATCACTTGCTGATGGTTGAACATCTTTCATTGTTACTTGTTCTAGTCCACTATTATTTTTTACACTTTTAGTACATATGTGAAAATCTGTATCTCCTACAATTTTTCCTGTATACTCTGTCCAATTATAACCACTATCTAAACTATAATAATTTGTTATATCGTCTCTATTGTCGTATTGTATTTCTACTTCATTATATAATTTCATTCCATATTCTGTTAATCTTGAGTAATTGTCAGAATATAATATAGAAATTATAGGCTCATTTGGCATATCTAAGTCTAATTCAGTAGTGTTTGTTTAGTAATTGTAATTTTATTTTGAGCTATATCTTCATTTTTAGCATATATAGTTATTGTTTTATTATCAGTTTCTTGTAAATTTTTTTCTAATATAGTATATGAATCTATTTGAAATTCTTCATTATAATTGTTCCATGTTTGTGAATTTCCTATTTTGTAATAATTATCTCCAAGACCATATTTGTAGTCAATTACTACATTAGCTTTTATTGCAACCGTTCTTCCTTCATCAATTATAGGACTAATTTGAATATTAATTAAATCTCCTAATGTGTCATTTTCTTTATTTATGGAATCTATAACTAATGTTTTTTCAATTTTTTCTCCTATACTATTATAGACTGTAAATATATATTCTCCGTCATTTTCTATTTCATAGTCTATTGCTATTTCCTTTTTTCCATAAGCATTTACTAACATTTCTTGTCCATTTTTATCCATATACCTTATTGTATCTATACCATTTTCATTATCTTGTATACTTACTAAAACTGTTAGTCCGTTTTCATTTGAATCATTTATACCTCCGTACTTTATCACTTTTATTGATTCTATCCCAAATAGTTTTCTACCATTTGAATCAATTTATTTTTATCCTCTATTTTATTAATTTTATTTCTAAACTCAGTTGCATTTTTCATACCTTTAGTATACCAAGCAATATGTTTTCTCATTTCTCTTATTGCTGTTATTTCTTCTCTTTCTTTTAGTTCCAATTCTATATGTCTTTTTATTACTCTTAACTTTTCTTGACTTGTGACTTCTGGGAGTTTTTCTCCTATTTCTAAATAATGTCTTATTTTTTCAAATATCCATGGGTTTCCAAAAGTTCCTCTTCCTATCATAATTCCATCTACACCAGTATATTCAAACATTTTTAAAGCTGATTCTTCATCAACAATATCTCCATTTCCGAATTACTGGAATTTTTACAGATTCTTTTATCTTTTTTATTATATCCAAATCTACTTTTCCTGAGTACATTTCTGTTCTAGTTCTACCATGAATTGTAATTGCTGATATTCCCAAATTTTCTGCCATTTGTGCAAATTCTACTGCTACAATATTATTTGAATCCCAACCTTTTCTTAGTTTTAGCGTAACTGGTTTAGTTGAGCTCTTTACAACAGATTTTATTATTTTTTCAGCTTTTTTTATATCTAATAGCAGTTTACTTCCATCTCCATTTTTTACAACTTTTGGCGCTGGGCATCCCATATTTATATCAACTATATTTGCTATATTACTTACATACTTTGCTGCATATCCCATAGTTTCTTCTTCACTGCCAAAAATTTGCATACTGATTGGTCTTTCTTCTCCTTCTGTGTTCATTAATAGTTTTGTTTTTGAGTCATCATAAAAAATAGCTTTACTACTTACCATTTCAGTACATACAAGTCCTGGTTTAAATTCTTTACAAATACTACGAAAGGGCATGTCTGTTATACCTGCCATTGGAGCTAATATTATATTATTTTCTAATTTGGTATTTCCTATTTTTAATTTTCTTAAATACATTTTTTCTCCAGTGTCCCAAAAGGGACGTTTACCTTTGGGACATTTTTATTTTATATTAATTAAAGTGTCCCAAAGGTAAACGTCCCTTTTGGGACACTTATTTTACAAATATAGTTTTTTGTCTTTTACTACTAATATTTAATAAAATTCCTATTAGTATATAGCTTGTTATTAATGAACTTCCTCCATAGCTTACAAAGAATAGGGGTACTCCTGTAATAGGCAATAGTCCCATTACCATACCTATGTTTTCTGCCATGTGGAAAAAGAATATTCCTGCTATTCCTGATGCAATTAGAGCTCCTGTACTATCTTTTGCTGTTTTGGCTATATACAGTGCCTTCGTGACCAGAAATACATATAGAATTATAATTGTTCCTGCTATTATAAATCCCATTTCTTCCCCAATTACTGAGTATATAAAGTCTGTTGTTTTGGGATATAAATATCCTAATTGTGTTTGATTCCCTTTTAATAGTCCCATTCCCGTTAGCTTTCCTGCTCCTATAGCTAATTTTGATTGTATTATATTATATCCACTTCCACGTGGGTCTGTTTCTGGATGTAGGTAAATATCAATTCTTTTTTTAGCATGTTCTGGTAGTATGAAGTTATATAAGATTGGCACTGTTATAAGTATAACTAATAGTGTGCCTAATATATATCTTTTGTCAATTCCTGATGTAAATAGCATCATTGCTAAAGCTACACAGAATGCCATTGCTGTTCCATAGTCTGGTTGTCTTATTATTAATAATAGTGGTAAAGCTAATGCACCAAATATAATAAGTAATCTAGTTGGTTTGTTTATATCTTCTATAAATTTCTCTTGAATTCTTGATATAATATATGCTAAAAACAGAATTACTACAACTTTTGCAAATTCTGATGGTTGAAGTGAAAAACTTCCAATTTCAAACCAACTTCTGGCTCCATTAATTGGCTTTGTGAATAGTACTGCTATCAATAATAAGATGAATATACCATAAAAAATTGGTGATAGTTTTACCAGTATTTCATAATTTATTAGCATAACTATTACCATTATAATTATACTGGTAATAAACCAGATAATTTGTTTTTTAAATTCATCATATTCTGTTTGTTGTGTTGCCGAAAATAGTGCAATTAATCCTATTGCAGTTAGTATAATTGCAACTATTAGCAATCCCCACTCCATATTTTTTAATTCTCGTTTTCGCATTAAATCCACTCATTTTCTTTTTTATTTTCTGAATTGGCTTCTTCTATAATTGAAGTAACATCTTGTATTATTTCATCTACTTTTTCTGTATTGTTTTCTTGATTTTCTACTGTGCTTTCTATTATATTTTCTGTATTAGTATTTTGTTCTTCACGTTTTTCTTGAATATTGTTTTCTATACTTTCTGTTGCTTCTTCGGCTACTTTTTCTATTTCTTCTTTGTTTTCTATATTATTATCTTTTTTTTCTATTTTTTTTGTGTCATTTTTTATATTAAGAATAGGAATATTTGCATATAATGCTGGTGCACCATTTGTTCCGTCGTCATTTTCTTTATTTGTTAGTCTTACATCTATTTCTTTTTCATCTATTTCTATATATTTTTTAATAACATCTATTATTTCTTGCTTCATAAGTTCTAAGAAATCTGCTGATACATTTGCTCTGTCTTGCATTAATACTAAATGTAGTCTTTCTTTTGCAGTATCTTTTGAATTTCCTACTTGTGCTTGTCCTTTTTCTTCTTTCTTGCCTATCTTTTTAAAAAAGCTAATTATATTTTCAAACATTATTCCTATCCTCCACTTGCTTACATCATTATTTTATTTTTTAAATATTTTTTTTAGTTTAGCAAAAAAACCTTCTTCTCTTCCTGGTACTGTAACTTCTATTTTTTCTCCTAAAACCCTTTTTGCTATTTCTATATAAGCTTTACCTGATGGTGCTTTTTTATTTTGAATAACTGGCTCACCCTTATTTGTTTGAGTAATTATATATTCATCATCTGGTACAACACCAACTAAGTCTATTGATAATAAGTCTACTATATCATCAACATCCATCATTTCACCTTTTCTTACCATGTTTGGTCTTATTCTATTAATTACCAATTCTGGATTTTTTATTTCTGATGATTCTAATAATCCTATAATTCTGTCTGCATCTCTAATAGCTGATATTTCAGCTGTTGTTACTACAATTGCACGGTCTGCTCCTGCAATAGCATTCTTAAATCCTTGTTCAATTCCTGCTGGACAGTCAATAATAATATAGTCAAATTCTTCTTTTAACTTTTGTGTTAATGTTTTCATTTGTTCTTCATTTACTGCGCTTTTATCTCTTGTTTGTGCAGCTGGTAGTAGGTATAATTCTTTAAATCTTTTATCTTTTATTAATGCTTGTCTTAGTTTGCATTTTTCTTCAACAACATCTACTATGTCATAAACAATTCTATTTTCTAGTCCCATTACAACATCTAGGTTTCTTAATCCTATATCAGTGTCTATTAAACATACTTTTTTTCCTTCTACTGCTAAGCTTGATCCTAGATTTGCTGTTGTTGTTGTTTTTCCTACTCCACCTTTTCCTGATGTGATTACTATTACTTCTCCCATATCTTTCCTCCTTAGGATTTTAAAAACACTCTTTTTTATAGTTTATATAATACAACTAAATGCTAAAAAAGTCAATTGATTTATTTCTATTTTATATATAATGCAATTCTAAATCCTATTGTTCCTGATTTTGTATCTACTTGATTTTCTTGTCTATAATATATTGGTTCATTACTTCCACTTTTTCCTCCTCTAGCAACTTTATAGGTTGTCCCAAAAGTTTCCATTGTCCATTCCTCTACATTTCCTGCTAGGTCATATATATTTTTTATTTTATATTCTTCGTAGTTTCCAGTCTTTATTAAGTTTCCTTCTGTATTGTAATTTCCGAAACCTGTACTATCTGTTAACACATTTTTTGTATTAGAGTCTTTGCCTATCCATTTCATAATTGCATCCCATTGTACTCCATAGCATAGTGTACTGTTTTCGTATAATTCTCTTGATTTCTCTACTGCTCCTCCTTTTTCGTCTTCTATACCATTTCCCCATTGGATGTAATTATATATGTATTTATTCTTTTTTATTACTGCTTTTGTACTGATGTCTGATTGTACTGTTCTTGCTGTGTTTTCTTCTATTCCTGTTTCATATCTTCCAATATAAAATCCTTTATATTCTTTAATACTTCTGTACATTTCTTCTGCTTCATTTGCATTTGTTGCTCCATATATTGTTTCTTCAAAATATCTATTTTCTGTTGGTTTTGTAGTGATAAAAATTTTTTCATCTGTTGGATTTGTTTCAAAGTCTTCTCTTACAAATTCATCAGAGTCGTCTACTGGTATCCATACAAATTCATTTCCAGTGCTTTCTCCGTTTTCTTTAATTTGGTCTGTAATAACTAATCCATTTATAATTTCATTTGTTCCTTCAGCCAAACTTACTCTAAATCCTTTTGGTATGTAAGCTGTATCTCCGTTTTTGTCAGTATATATTTCATTTTTTGTATATTGTTCTGACCAGTTGTTTTCTTCCACTTTTTGATAAACAACATCTATTTCTTCTGTTTTATTTTTGTTTTTAAAGTATCCTTTATAGCATTCTACACTTTTTATAAACTCTTCTTGATTTTGTTCTTCTGATAATTTTATTTTGTCTGGCATTTTTTCTAAAATGGATACATATTTTTCCCATATATATTGGTTTTCACTGTCTCCTATTTTTTCTTCTATATTTTTGGATATTACAATATTTTCGTTGCCTTTTTCATCTTTCTCTTTTCCTATGTAATAGTATCCATCTGGTATCAATATTCCATCAATATATCTTAAATCAACTATTGTTTCATCAGGTTTTGTATATGTTGTATAATAAGTATTTGTTTCTCCTTTTTCTTCTATTGATACTCCTTGAACATAAAAGATGTTATGGCTGTTTTTATTTATAATATAGACATCTGTATATTTATTTGCATTTTCTGTGTCATTTTTAATTTTTTCGTAGTCTTTTCCATAATTTAATGTAATTCCTTGCATTTCTTGCAAATCTATTACATAAAATTCGCCTGTGTCATTATTTTTGCTTATTACATTTGATAAATTACTGATATTTGTGTATTTTATTTTCGCTGGTATTTTTCCTTTTTCTTCATAGTACTCTGATATTTTACTGTCTAATAATTCTATATCATTATATAAATTTGTTAATGAGTTGATATAAATACTATCTTTTGCATTATATATTAGCACATTAGTAAGAATTAGTAATATTATAACTGTGATTACTAATGAAACCATAGTTATTCCTTTTTGTTTTTTTATTATATCTTTCATCTTTTGACTTCTCCTTATTTTTCTTTAGTATTAGTTTACTATTAAATTGTGTTATTTTCAAGTATCCTTTTATAAATCTCTTCTCTCTTTTTGTATTTTTTGTTTTCATTTATTACTAAGTACCATAAATATATGCTTATTAGAAATATAGATATATTTTCCATATATAATATAAGTATACTAGCAAGTGAAGTAAAAATAACGACGCTTATTAATGATATTATGTTTGTATATTTTTCTGATTTTCTTTTACCGAATTTTATATGTAATATTCCTCTTATAATCCTTCCTCCATCTAATGGATAAATTGGCAATAGATTAAAAATAAATAATAGTAGATTACTATAAATCATTATTAAAGATTTTGTTATATCTAATTCCAAATTGTTTATAATAAAAATTAATAATAAATTTATTATTGGTCCTGCTGTGGCAACTATTATCTTTTTTATTTCAAATAAATTACCTTTTTTTACTTTTTTGTTATATTCATCGGCTTTTATTTTAAATGATACAGATAGTCCAAATGGCATTATCTCTAGCTTTTCTGGTTTCATTCCTAATATCATTCCACATATTAAATGTCCTAGTTCGTGAATAAATGCAAAAAACATTATATATCCATAAATTTCAATTTGTTTTGTAAAATAGAATAATATAAGAAAAATAAAAATTTTAAGGTCTATTCTAAATCTCATTTTCTTTCCTTTTATAATTTTAATATTTTTTGTGGGTCTATTGTTCTTTCAGAAATTCTAATTTCAAAATGTAAATGTGGTCCTGTTGAATTTCCTGTAGAGCCTACCTCTGCAATTTCTTGTCCCTGTACTACTTTATCTCCTTGTTTTACATATAAATTGTTGCAATGTGCATAAACAAGTATTACTTCTCCTATTTGTATTTTTAGATGTTTTCCATAATCTCCTTGGTCTGAGGATAGTATTACTTCTCCATCTGTTGCTGATAATATTTTAGTTCCTAATTTGCTTGCAATATCCACTCCTGTATGATTTTTAGGTACTGTACTTATTGTTGTTTCTCTTGCTCCAAATCCTGAAGTAATTGTTCCTTCTACTGGTTTTATAAAGCTTGTTATTGCTTTTATATTGTTGATATCTTGTTCTTCTTGAGATAATTGTTCTACTTGCCCAGATTCTTCTGTTGTTACTTCTTCTGCTACTTCATTTACTATTTCTTCTGTACCTTCAACTGCTCCACCAATTGCATCTTCTTCTATTTGATTTTTTTCTTCCTGGTTTTCATCTTTATTTCTTAAGTTTGTGATGCTATTTTGTATGTTATTTTTCATATTTTCATATAATTGCACAAAGTTTATATCTTTTGAAAGTATCTCATTAGCTTTGTTTAGAAAGTCTTCCGAGAATATGTAGTTATTGTTTTGTATCATATAAAATACAATATATATTATTAAACTTAAAACAATTTGAATTATCATCTTTTTTAATAATTTTATATCTTTTTTGCTTTCTTGGTTGATTGGCACTGTTGCAGTTTTTCTTTGTGTTCCTTCTTGTCTCCTTGCATATATTTCTTCTGCTCTTCTTATCTTATCTTCCACTGATATAGTTCTTTCCATTTTTACACCTCTTCTGTATTTTCTTTAATAAACTATATGTGTATAATTTTTATTTTATGATATAAAAGGAGACTAAGAACAAAAGGGGCATGATTGAAATTCTTTGACCTTTTAGATTATTTGCATGCCCCGTATTTGTTCGCCCGCGAAAATTCTGAAAGAATTTTCTGTGGAATGTGTTTTTGTTGTAAAGGAAAAATTGATTTTTCCTTTACAACAAAAAAATCTCCCTTGGGAGATTTTAAAAGATAATTAAAATTGTTTCTAATATACTAAATATAGTGATAAATATTGCGTACTTCTTTAGGTTTTTATATTTTTTCTTTATTCCTTTTTGGAAGAAGTCTTTTTCTTTAGTGTTTTCTATCTTATTAATATAATTATTTACAATCAGTTCTGCTTCTTTTATAATATAATCTTTTTCATTTGTAGTCTTTTCATTACTACTTAAGCTCTTTACTTTTTCCACTTTTTGCAATTTTTTTGCTTTTTTATTAGATTTTAAAACAACTATTGCTTCATCAATAATATTTGATGGTAAATTTTTTAATACTACCATATTTTTTAAATTACTAGATTCCATATGAACCTCCTAGAAAATTATGTGTTTATATTATTTTTTCCATAATTTTCTTGTTTATACATGTCTTATGACTTGTGTTGTGACATTGATTTCATAATATCTTTTGTTAGATTTCTTTTATCTATTTTATTTATTATAAATACTACAATAAATGTAATTAAAACTGTAATTCCATAAGCTACTGCCCCTACTTGCCATTTTCCTTCTATTAATTGGTCTCCCATTATTGTAGATGAAATTATGGATGGGAATCGTAGTATTGTTGCTATTGCTATAAATCTTGATGATTTAATTGGTAATATAGCACCTATATATACTAATAGGTCTTTTGGAGTGCCTGGTAATAAGAATAGTAGTATCATTACCATTTCTATTGTTTTCTCGTTTTTATATAATTTATTATTTTCTATCCTATCTACTTTTTCTTTTGAGAAGAATTCATATATAAGATTTTTCCCACATTTTTTTACTAAAAAGTAAATCATACAAGTAATAATAAATATTGAAATCATTAAGAATATTGTCCCCCATAATGGTCCAAAGCATATTCCTGCTAGAATTTCGATTGGTTCTCCTGGCAAAATTGCTAATACTACTTGTGCGAGTTCTAGTCCAAATAGCATTGCGATTCCTGCTGTTTTTGATGCTTCTATTTTTTCTTTGAATTGTATTTGTCCTTCTGGTGTTCCTATTTGTTTTATGACTGGTAACATATATATTGTTGCTATTGCTAATATAATTATTACTGCTATAAATATTATTAATTTTACTATTTTTATTGTTTTTTTGTTTTTCATTTTACTTTCTATACTCCTATTCAAGATGTTTTGCTGTGTTTTATATTAAATATTTTGGTTTTTATTGTTTCTTATAATCACTTATAGCTTTTTTAGTAGGAATAGTTAAATTTTCAGGTAAATTATTTAAATCAAACCATCCTATCTCAGTGTGTTTTGTAGGTTCCATAATTTTTGCAATACCACTTTTGACTTTACATATATAGTTTGGTGTTACCCAATGAACTTTTTCTTCATTTTCAATATTCACTATATGATCGCAAATTCCATTAAGTTTTACTATTTCTATATCTAAATCTGTTTCTTCTTTTATTTCTCTTTTTACTGCTTCTTCAAATGTTTCAAACATTTCCACTTTTCCACCTGGTATTGACCAATATCCTTTTTCTGGCTCCTTATTTCTTTTATGTAATAGTAGCTGTTCCTTGTCATTTAATATAAATGCTCCACAACCCACTCCTATATAGTCTTTTCCAATAATCATTATTATTCCTCCTTATTTTGTAATAATTATAATTTAAAATATTTTTTATTAACCTTTTATATTAAATCAGTATAATATATAATTTCTTTATTTAAAGATTTAGCGAATTCAATTTCACTTTTTGTGCTACTTCCTATATAGTTGTCTACATTAACAACTAAAATGGCATCAGATAATTTTATTTTTTCTTTATGCATTTTATCAAGCATTAATGCTTCATCTTCTGTATAAGCATCTTTATCAGGTTTTGTTGGATAAATTGGAGTTATAATACAGTTCCCTGCTAATTCCATTTTTTCTGATATTTTCATCATTTCATCTTTAAATCTTAAACTTCCACAAATTGTAATTATTTTCATCTTATTTCTCCTTAAAAATTGTATAATACGTGTTTTGTTAATAATATCTAAATACTTCATTTTATCTTTGGGTATTTCTTGAAATTGAATTTGACAAAATTTAAAAGTCTGTGTATAATATAAATAGAAAATGAGAAATCACGAAAGTGATTGCCTTAAATAAATTGTAATAACCATTCACTCCGTCAAAAGCAGAATGGTTATTTTTTATTGTTTATGTAGTAGCCAACAAATGATGCCTAACAAAACAATGTTTATGATAGCTAGTCCTACTATTCCATACAATAATAGGTAAGTAATTATTATTAAAGCTGATTCTACCATATAGCACCACCTCCATATATCAGTCTTACAACTAAAAGTCGTAGAGAATTATGTATAAACAAGTTGTCAAAGGTGGCAACACACTCCGCTTATTCTCATTTTCATAAATAACTATATAACATTTATCAGGAAAATACAAGCGAACAAAACAAAATTTTGCATATTTCTACATTTAAGTAAAGTAATAAATTTAATTTACTAAGTATGCTATCAAAAAATCTAAATAAAGAGCAATAGAACACTAAATAATAATATAGATATACAATAACTTATTACTTAGTGTTTTTAATTTATACTATAAAAATTTGCTTACAACAAAGTACACCAATTGTACAGCAAATTTTATACTAAATTGTGATAATCTGCAATAAGTAACTTAATATAAAACGAAAAATACTCCCTTACAAAGAGAGTATTTCTGCATTTTATACTTTTATGTGATACTATATGATAATCGCTTAAAAGTACAGACTATTGGAGGCTGTAGTCAGCAAGACATACCTCAAATGTAGCTTAACAGCTAGATTTCAAAATTTATTACCCGTTTTTTATAACAATTTTATAACATTTGATTTAATTTTATATAACACAGTCTAATATTATATAATACATAATTCATAAATCAATTATACCCTTATTTAATAAAAAATCAATAATTTTCCAGAATCTCATTTGACAAATTAATAAAAAGATGTTATTATATAGTTACATTGAGAAATGTGTCGTTGGTCGTAACGAAACATATATGTAGCTGGTATGTGTAACCGTAAACAATACACATATCTTTTTTTTTGCTCAAAAATAAAAGCAAGGTAGCTCCGTAAAAACTACCTCACTATCGACTATGTATGTTACCTAGTCTTTGTCATTCTTTTCATCTTCTCTTAATTGGAAGTTCTTTTCTTTCTCAGCAAGTAACATTTCAATTAATCGTAAGATAAGGTCGTAACTAGACATACAAGTAACCCCCTTTCCACCCTTTAGCAAAGGATTACCTTTCTGTCAATGAAAAGGTTACTATCTACTATACAACAAATTCTATTATTTTACAATGAACAAATGAAAATTCTACAAGAATTCTAAAAAATCATACACCACATTATATGTTTATCAAATTATTTAATATACTAATCAATATTTCTTGTAGTTCTATAGCTTTTGTTTTATCTAATTTTTCTAATAATATTTTATTGTTTGAAATAATTCTAATGCCTATACAAGGAATATTAAACTTATTACATACTGAATATGTTCTATACTTTCCATATCTTCACTATAGTTTTTGAATATATTATTTATCCAATCTATTCTATCTATTTCTCTATTGAATACATCTCCACTTCCTAATATTCCCCTATATATTTTATTTGAACAATTTAGTTTTAGGATTTCTTCAATAATATTAACTAATTTTAAATCTGAATTTTGTATATCTTTTGCACGTTTATTTGGCTCCCATTCAAATGGATTCGAACCTTTTCCTCTATCTTTGCTTGGCATTTTATATGCATTAATATTACAACACTTTTCTCCTACAATAATGTCTCCTATATGTAAATCAGTTCTATGTGCTCCTGCAATACCTTGATTTATAACTATATTGGGATGAAAATTTATAATTCCAATAGTAGTCGCCATAGTTGAATTTATTGTTCCTACTAATGTTTTTGATATTACTACTTCTATATTATTAATACTTCCTTCATAAAATTGATATCCTGCTATTGTTCTATCTTTTCTATTTTTTAGTTTACTTAATAGACATTCTATTTCAATATCCATTGCCCCTTGTATTAAAACCACTTTATCTTTCAATTTTATTATCCTCGCTTTATAAAAAATTTTTTATGAAAACATTATATCATATTATCTATAGAAATAAACCTATTTATTAGTATCTTTCCAATAAGCTAGATTTTATAACATTTTTTAACATATGCAATTTGTTTTTTATAACAATTTTATAACATTTAGTTTTAATTTTTAGTTTTCTAATCTCTGGAACCCTTGAAAATACTACATTTTTATTTTTAGTATAAAAACATATAAAAAACGAGAAAACATTGATATTTCAACGTTTTCTCGTTTTTCCATTGGAGGCGCCTATCGGAGTCGGACCGATCATCAGAGTTTTGCAGACTCGTGCCTTACCGCTTGGCTAAGGCGCCATATATTTGGAAATAAATTTACACTAAATCTATTTCCATATCATAAACTTTTTTATAACTTTTTCTAATTTATAATATTCAAACTTTATAAAAATATTACATATTTCTATCACTTTTTATTTGACGACTTGTATTATATACTAAATATTCATAAAATTCAAGTAATTTTCTAATATTTTTATGTGTTTTTATTCAGCTATGCCACTTGGAATATTATTATCCGCACCTTCTGTTGTTGTATTATCAACTATAGTATTTTCTGTTGTTATAGTATTGTCCTTAGGCTTTTCTGGTTCAGCTGGCTTTGGATTTTCAATTGGCTTTTCAGTTGTTTGTCCACCTTGTGCAGGTGTACTTTGTGATGGTGTATTATTAACGTAGTTTCTCCATGGATTTCCTGGTGTTGGGTCTGTTGGGTCCCATCCCCTACAAGTTGTATTACTTGAAATCTTTTGTGCAGTAGGCTTTCCAAGTGGTCCTGGATTAGGGTCTGAGTAAAACTCTACAACAGTTCCTCTAGTTATATTATTATAAACCCATATTGCGTCTTGCACTGTTAGTCTAATACATCCTGCTGATGCCTTTGAACCTAGCTTATCATAATATCCATAGATTAATGATGATGGGTCACCATTTCTAGAATATGGAACAGAGTGAAATAGAATATCTCCTACTATAGCTGTTGTATATTGACCATATACACCTCCAAATAAAGTATGCCATCTATGTTTTGTACCATTTAATCTATATTTCCCTGATGTTGGAGTGGCTTTACCTGTAGAACATAATAGTGCTTTTACAGGTACTGTATAATTACCATTTGCATCTTTTGTATAAATGTTTACAACATTAGCCATTAGATTGATTTTTACATAATATGTATCTGAACTAATTCCAGGCTTTTTATTTTCTTTTTGTTTTTCCTTTTCCTCTTCTTCTGGCTCTTCTACTATTTCTTCCTCTATTACATTAGCTTCTTCTATTATGTTTTCTGCTTGTTCTTCGTCATCTTCAATTACTGTTTCTATTGTTTTATTATTTATTTTTATCATTGCAAAACATATAGTTCCAGCTACTAATATCAATACTGTAGTTATTATTGTTACAATTATTCCTTTTTTACTTAAATTGAACTTTTCCACTTTCTTATCTCATTTCTCCTTGTAATTCTATATTATTTAGTATAACATTTATTATCTCTATTTTCAACTTTAAACTTGAAAATTATTTGTATTTTTGTTATATTTTTAAAAAATATGTTTTAAAGGTGAGATAAATATGTTGAGTTTAGAACAATTAAAAGAATATTGTAATGGTAATATAGTACATGGAAATCCTAACACAATATTAAATAATTTTTGTTTAAATAAAAATATGTATGTTCAGGGAAATTATTTCTTTTTCCCTATTAAATTTAGAAAAGTAGATAGAGAAATATATATTTTGAACCATGTTAAAAATGGCTGTATAGGTTTTATGATAAACAAAACCTCTCCTCAAAAAGACTATATAGAAAGTGAAGCAATAAAAATAAATCCAAATATTTGTATTTTAGAGGTGGACTCTGTTGATGTTGCTTTATTTGATATTGGTAAAAAACAACGAGAGAAAAATATAAATAAACCAACTATTGCGGTTACGGGTAGTGTTGGTAAAACAACACTTTGTAGCCTGATTTCTAAAATTTTGTCTACAGAAATAAAGGTATTACATGATTTTAATAATCAAAATAATAATACAAGAAGTCATATCTCTTTGGCTTATCTATTACTTGATGATTATGATATGGCAGTAACAGAACTTGGTATAAGTCGTTTTCGTAAAATGCCTGATTTATCAGAGTTAGTTCAACCATCAATTGCTATAATAAATAATATTGGAACAGCTCATATTGATAATCTAAAAACTAAAGAAAATATTTTAGCAGAAAAGCTTCATATTACAGATTATTTGAGGGATAAAAAGATTTTGTTTGTAAATTCTGATGATGAATATCTAAAAACTGTGGAAGAGTCTAATAATTATAATTTAAAGTATTATAGTATAAATGAAGCTTACAATATTGCCGAAGCAGATGGAAAAGTTAGTTTTACTACTAAAATATATGGTAGAGAGACTGATTTCGATTTAAATTTATATGGGACATTTCATATTAGAAATATAATTTTGGCAATAAAAATTGCTGAAATATATAATATAAAGTATGAAAATATTGTAACTGCTATTAATGAATTTCAAACAGTTTATGGTAGGTTTAATGTTTTAAGAAATGATGAGAGAAATATTACTGTAATTGATGATGTTTATAATTCATGTTTTGAGTCTGTTACTAATGGTCTTGATATTGCAAATAAAATGAAAAGTGTTAGAAAAATTGCTGTTTTAGGTACAATAGGCAGTGGCTCTAATGGTAAAGAGGATACTGATAAAGTACATGAGGAATTGGGAAGTTACTTTAGTAATTTGAATTTTGATTATTTATTTTTAATAGGTGATTTTACAAAGCATATTTTAAAGACTGCTTTGAATTCATTTGTAGAGAAAAATACTAAAAGATTTAAGACTAAAGAGACTTTAATAGAGGATTTGAAAAAGCTTATAACTGATGGTGATTTGGTGTATATTAAAGATGCTGGTTTACAAGACTTTGAAGTTATTATTGATGAATTAAGAAAAACTTATAAGCTTTTATAACTTATAAGTTTTTCAATTGGAGCAGGTAACGGGAATCGGACCCGTAACTTAACCTTGGCAAGGTTATGTTTTACCACTAAACTATACCTGCAAAACTAATTATGAACAGGTCTATGATACCAAAATCTCTTGCAATTGTCAATACTTTTTGTCCCAAAGGATACAGATGTCCCAAAAGTAAACGTCCCTTTTGGGACAAATGGCCCTTTTGGGACATTAATTACCAATTGGTGCAAAATCATCAGTCACAACGGTCTTATCACTTTTAAAATCTAAGATTTCCCTGTTTAGCAATTCCTCATATTCATACTTTTTATATTGATTTATTTGTGGTTTTCCTTTTATTCCAATAAGAATTAAATTTTGTGTTTGTTCTTCTTCATCTGTATTTACTGCAAAAAGTTTTACATCATCAAATATAGCTTTGTAAGTTGAATATTCATATTGTATAAATTTTGAATTTTCTCCTTTTATAGATGAAATAACGTTTGTAATTACCACTCCATTCTCTTGTAACATATCTCTTGCTTTTGACATTGCTTCATATGTTGTAAGTTCAAATGGTGCATTAAATCCTTTAAATGCATCTATTAGGATAGTATCATATTTTTCATTACTTTTGTTAAGATATGTTCTTCCATCTTGATGATATATTTTTAAATTTGTATTATTTACATCTAATCCAAATTCTTCTTGTGCTATTTGAGTCATTTTTGGGTCTATTTCCACTACATCTATTTTGTTATTTGCATACTTATTTAAATAGTGTTTTGGATATGTGTATGCAGCTCCTCCTATCATAAGAGTTTTATTTGCATCTTTATTGTAATATTCAAATAAATCATAATATTTTAGATATTGTGCTCCCATCTCTCCTGTTTGTTCATTTATATATGACTCTGTTCCTGTGTCTACTTGTAGTGTTTTATAAGTTTGGTTTCCTTTAGTTTCTAAAGTTTTTATCCATATTCTACTATATTCTGAATCAATATCTTTTATGATATCTGGATGTTCTTTTTTAAATGTATATCTTCCTAATGTAAATAAACCTAAAATAACTATTAATATAATTATCATATATATTATATATTTTTTGCTTTTGTTTGGGTAAATAATGATACTTAATATAAATAGTATTATACTGCTACTTAAAATAATGTTACTAACTCCAATGTTTGGTATTAATACAAATCCTGCAAAAAAAGTTCCAAAAATACTTCCTATTGTTGATAAAGATGATATTTTTCCAGATACTTTCCCTACTTCTTGTAACTCATTATTTTTTAACTTTACAGCAATTGGAGATGCTGTTGCTAACATGAAGCTTGGTATCCCAAATAGAATAACTGCAGAAATAATTGCAACAATAATTCTAGCATCTATAATATTTATAAGTTGATTTACAAATATTGTTTCTAAAATTGGTATTAAACTAATTGCTATCGCTGTGATGCAAATAAATTCAGATAAGTCTTTTATATCTTGTTTTATGTCAGCTATTTTCCCACCTATTAAATATCCTAAGCTCATAAATGTAAGCATAATACCAATAATAGATGTCCAAATTAAATTAGAACTTCCTACATAAGGTGATAAAACTCTTGCTGCTACTAATTCTAATACCATACCCATTGCACCACAAATAAAAACTACTATCTCTAATTTATATTTATTTATTTTTTCCATTATTTCTTCCTTTTTTTCCTTTTAACTGGGCTCTTTTCTGTTTTATCTTTTACTTCTTCCGCTTCTTTAGGGTCCCACTTTTCTCCTGGTTTTGGTTTATTCCAAGAAATATAGTCACATGATTCTGGGTTATTTTCGCAAATGTAGTAATTTCTTTTTCTTTTTGTTTTTCTTACTTGCACAGTTGCTCCACATTTTGGACATGGGACATCAATTGTTTCTACAATTGCTTTTGTATTTTTGCATTCTGGATATCCTGGACATGCTAAGAATTTACCATATCTTCCGAATTTGTATACCATCATTCTTCCACATTTTTCGCATGGAATATCTGATACTTCATCTACTAATTCTACATGCTCTAGTTCTTTTTCTACTCTGTCTAATTCTATTTTGAAAGGTCCATAAAATTCACGTATCATCTTTTTCCATTCTTCTTTTCCTTCTGCTATTTCATCAAATTCGTTTTCTATATTGGCTGTAAATTCAACATTTATGATGTCTGTAAAGTTTTCTGTTAATAGTTTATTTACTATTTTTCCTAGTTCTGTTGGCATTAATTGTTTTTGTTCTTTTTCTATATATCTTCTTTCTAAAATTGTTGTAATAGTTGGAGAATAAGTACTTGGTCTTCCAATTCCTTTTTCTTCTAAGGCTTTAACTAAACTTGCTTCTGTATATCTTGCTGGTGGTTCTGTAAAGCTTTGTTTTGGCTCTAGTTTCAACAATTTTACATTTTGATTTTCTTGTAGTTCTGGAAGCATTCCTTCTTTTTCTTCTTCTTTTTCGTCAGAACCTTCTACATATAAAATCATAAATCCATTGAATTTTAGATTTTGTCCATTTGCTTTAAAGTCATATCCATTTGCTTTAATATTAACTGCCATTGTATCATAAATCGCTGGTTTCATTTGACTTGCCATAAATCTGTTGTAAATCAATTTGTATAATTTGTATTGGTCTTTATTTAAGTCTTGTTTTATATTGTCTGGCTCTATATCCGAATAAGTTGGTCTAATACCTTCGTGTGCATCTTGTGCATCTTTATTTGTTTTATAATATCTATTTTCGTAGAATTCTTCTCCATATTTAGATACAATATGTGTTTTAGCAGTGGCTCTTGCTTCTTCTGATATTCTTGTTGAGTCTGTTCTCATATAAGTTATTAAACCTATTGTTCCTCTATCTCCTATTTTGACTCCTTCATATAATGTTTGAGCAACAGACATTGTTTTCTTTAATGTAAATCCTAATTTTCTGGATGCCTCTTGTTGCATTGTACTTGTTGTAAAAGGAGGTGCTGGATTTCTTTTCTTCTCTCCTTTTTTTACTTCTGATATAATATATTTTGCTTTTTCTATGTCTTTTAAAATTTTATCTACTTCTTCTTTTGAATGTATTTCTATTTTCTTTCCATCTTTACCATGAAATCTAGCTTCAAATTCTTTTTTAGATTTTTCATCTTTTAAATTTGCATAAATGTTCCAATATTCTTGTGGGATGAATTTTTCAATTTCTTCTTCTCTATCTACAATTAGCTTTACTGCTACTGATTGAACTCTTCCTGCTGATAATCCTCTTTTTACTTTTTTCCAAAGTAGTGGACTTATTTTATATCCTACAATTCTATCTAATACTCTTCTTGCTTGTTGTGCATCAACTGTATTTAAGTCTATTTTTCTTGGTTCTTTTATAGCCTTTTGTACAGCTGTTTTTGTTATTTCGTTAAATGTTACTCTTTTTATTTTATCTTTGTCATCTTCTAATATTTTAGCAAGATGCCATGCAATTGCTTCTCCTTCACGGTCGGGGTCAGTTGCTAAATAAACTGTTTTTGCTTTTTTAGCATCTGTTTTTAGAGATTTTATTAAGTCTCCTTTTCCTCTAATATTTATATATTCTGGTTCAAAATCATTTTCTATATTAACACCTAACTTTGATTTTGGTAGGTCTCTTATATGTCCCATAGATGCAACTACTTTTGTGCTTCCTCCTAGGAACTTTTTAATTGTATTTGCTTTTGCAGGTGACTCTACTATAATTAATTTATCAGCCATAACTCCTCCTTAGAATTATCTTTTATTATTTTATCATACTCTAAGTATTTTAGACTACTTTTTTATATTTTGCAAGCTTTTTTTATTTAAGTATTGGTTTTTGATACATTCTTACTACTTCCTTGCGATGAACTATTATACTTTTTTTGGATATGTATTGATTGATTGAAGTGAAAAATAGAAATGTTTAGATAAGAAAATAAGTAATGTTCATGGGAAAAAGTTATATTATATTCTTTTTTCATTACACAACTCGCTTAATACATAACTTAGAGATTCTAAATCAAATTAATCAGCGCCCTCAGTCGTGAGATTCCCTAATTAATTTACTCCATGGCACATTCGTTGTTGCATTCAAAATGAATATAATATAACTTTTTAGCCTGAGTGAAAGCTCCTTATTTTCTTATCTTAACAATTCTTTTTGAACGTAATGAACGAAATACATATCCAAAAAAAGTATAATAGTTCATTGCAAGAAAGTAGCAAGAATGTGTCAAAAACCAATGCTTAAATTTTAAAATATCCCAGCAAGTACCTTTACCTCTGGGACATTTTATTATATACCATTTTTTATTAAGTCTGACATGATTTCTTCTGAATGAATAGTGCTTACTTGACCGTTTTTAAATATATCTAGGATTTTGTTTATTTTGTTTTCATCATCTGTTATTGAATTTAAATCTTTTGTTTCAACTTTTATTTTCTCTGGTATATATTCTGTTTTTACTATAGTTATTCCATATTTATTTTCTTCATTTGTTTCTTCGTTTATTTGTTTATAATATTCTAATTTTATTGGATGATTTATTCCTTCTTCTTTTAGTTTTTCTTTTTCAATGAAAATCCCTCCAAAAAATCGTTTCACCTTGTCGCCTCCCCCTGCTTTATTTCGGACTTTCATATTTTACTACGAAAAATATGGGGATGCAAGTACTTTTCATCGCAAGTTTTGACATTTAATTTAAATTTGTTTTATGTTTTTTTGAATTAATACTTTTTTCGATTGCTTTCGACTTATTACTAATCAATTTTTTCTACTATTTCATTTTGGTTCTTATAAATACTGTTTGCTGGTACTACTTTTCTTACTGATGATAGTGGATATATATTAGATTTTTTTCCAATAACAGTTCCTGGATTTAATACTGTTCCACATCCTACTTCTACTTCGTCACCAATCACAGCTCCAAATTTTTTTAGTTCTGTTTCAATTTTTTCTGTTTCTGTTTTTACAACTACTAACTTTTTATCTGACTTTACATTTGATGTAATTGAACCTGCTCCCAAATGTGACTTATATCCTAATATTGAATCTCCTACATAATTATAATGTGGTACTTGAACTTTATTGAATAATATAACATTTTTTAGTTCTGTTGAGTTTCCAACTACTGCTCCTTCTCCTACTATTGCTTTTCCTCTAATAAATGCACAATGTCTTATTTCTGCATCTTTGCAAATGATTGTTGGTCCTTTTATATAGGCTGTTGGTGCTACTGTTGCTGTTTTCGAAATCCAAACATCTTCACCTATTTTATTATACTCTTCTTCACTTAATGTTTTTCCTAATTCTAAAATGAAATCTGATATTTCGAGTAGTACTTCCCATGGATATGTTTTTCCTTCAAATATTTTTGTTGCTATTGTTTCTTGTAAGTTATACAACTTTTCTATTTTACATTCTTCCATTTTTATTTTCCTTCCTATTTCAATTTATCTAGTTCATAAATTGCATTTGCATATATTATAGCACTTGTTATTAAATTGCCTATATTTATATTTTCATCTGCTTGATGGCATAAATCTTTTTCTCCTGGCATATTAGCGCCAAAAGATATAAAGTTTTTAAATGCCCTTGCATAAGTTGCTCCTCCTATTGCAATTGGTTCTACATCTTTATTTGTCATATTATTAAATATATTTGTTAGTGTTTTAACTAGTTCACTACTTTTAGGTACTAATAAATGTTCTTTTTCTCCATTAAATTCTACTTTTAGATTATTGAATTCTGCACATTTTTCTTTAAATTTATCTTTTATGAATTCTAACTTTGTATAAATTGGTACTCTTAAATTCATCCCTATTTTTAATGTGTTATTTTCTAAATCAAATCTTGCTAAATTTAATGTGAGTTCTCCTGATTCATCTTTTTTATTTATATCTAAAATATTTCCATTATAATCGTCTTTTAGGTATTTGTTAAAAAATTCTAATATTTCATTAGAGACATTATATTTTGTATAGACTTTACTTAATAATTGCATAATCTGCGTAATAGCATTTTTTCCTAAATCTGGATGTGCTGCATGGCTAGAAACCCCATAAGATATTATTTTTATAAGTGTTTCATCTTGTTTTTCTATTTTAATATTGTAATTATTTTCTTCTATTATTTTTTTCATTTCTATATCTAAGTTTTCTATATTTGAATTGTATCTTAACGTACATTTACAGTATTTAGGAACTACATTTATTGCATTATTATTGCAGTCTAGGTTTTCTATAATTATATCTTTGTTTTGTTCATAAGTCATTTTTATAAATGTATTTATTATTCCCTTTTCTGCGTAAATACATGGAAAGTCTGCATCAGGACTGAATCCAATGCTTGGAATTTCTTCTTTTTGCTTGTAATGTTCTATGCATTTCCAATCCTTTTCTTCATTAAGTCCTATTATTAATCTAATTCTTTTATTTGTTTTTATTGTGTCTTTTACTGCTTTCATTGCATATAGTGCTGCAATTGTTGGTCCTTTGTCATCAATTGCTCCTCTTCCATATATTTTATTGTCTATTATTTTAGGTTCATAAGGTTTTGTTATTTTCCAATCTTTTTCGTCTGCTGGTACTACATCTAAATGGCTTACTATTCCTATTAGTTCTTCTCCTTCTCCAAATTCAATGTATCCACAATATCCATCTATGTTTTTTGTTCTGAATCCTAGTTCTTCTCCTAAGTTTAAAATATAGTTTAATGCTTTATTACATTCTTGGCCAAATGGCATGTTTGGTTGTGCTTTGCTTTCTTCTGATATACTAGGAATTTTTATTAGATTGCTTATGTTTTCTATTATTTCTTGCTTGTTCTTTTCTATCTCTTTTTCTAATTTTTCCTTCATATCTCCCTCCTTCTTTTTTATATTATATCAATTTTGTGTGTTTTATATTACTTAGTTTATTATTTATTTCCTTTTGCTCTATTATGTGTAATACATAGCATTTGGCAATTTTCAATATCAGTACTTCCTCCATTACTCCATGCTGTTACATGGTCTGCATCCATTTCATTTAATTTCCATATCTTCTTTGAGTTTCCAACTGCACATAATGGGCAATTAGATGTTTCTTCTTTATTTGCTTTATCTGTTTGGATTTTATATTTTGCTTTTTTTGTTGGTTCGTCAAAAACTCTTATATCCAAGTTTTTCTTGAATTCATCAGTTTCACCACTAAGGACATATTCATATATTCCTTTTTTACTTTTTACAAAATAATCTCCTTGTAGTTCTCTAACTCTTTCTGATATTTGTGATGAATTATAAGAATTATTATGATATTTTTCATATAGTTCTCCCCAGTTCAGTCCTCTCATAGAAGAATCTGTATCTTCAAATGTATTTGATACCCAATCTATTACAGAATTGAAATATGATTCTATTTCATTTATATTGTCATCATGTCTGTGTCTGCTCATATATTCATCAATATGCCCTTTACTTACCCAATCTAATGCTCTTTCTAAAAAGTCTTGTCTTAAAACGTTTCCTGATATATATGCTGACCATTTTTGAATATTAGAGTTTTGAGAGTTTGAAAATGCTTCTTTAGCTTTTGTAACGAATTTTCCTGAATAAATAGCATTTAATAATTCTTGCTCTTTCAGTGTCACTCCTTCCATATTAATTGTTTTAAACCATTGTTTTATTTCTGATTCCTCACCCTCACATATGTATATAGTTAATTTTGTATCCATTATTTTTTCTTGTTGATCTTGAGGTAGTGCTGAAAAATATTGTTGCATACCATTTTGGTCGACTATAGGAAATTTGTTTGTTATATATCTTCCAAACGAAGTTATTCTTTGTTGCCCATCTAAAACTTCTAACATTTCACCATTTTTGTTAAAGTATATCAATCCTAGTGGATATCCTTTTAATAGACTTTTAACTACAGCAACATCCTTTTTTCCATCTGCATATATATAATGTCTTTGATATTCTGGTTGAATTACCAATTTGCCATCTAATCCATAAAGTCCTTTTCCTTCATATTCATTATATATGAACCCTTCAACAACATCTTTTACTTTCCACCCTATTTCTAATTCTGTTTTCATACTATTTTACCCTCCTTATTATTATTCTAAAATATGGACATTTTCCATCTACTGATAAATCTTTGTCATCATTTCCTTTTCTAAATTTTATAATTTTGAATTGCTCTGGGCAATATTTTCCTAAAAATGTTATTGGTACTCCCATATCTCCATCATAGTCGTTTGGAATTGCGTCTACAAAGGGGATGTCTATTGCATCATAATTGTCATACTTTTTATATCCATTTTCTCTTACTATTGAATGCTTACTAAATTTTAAGTTGTCATTTAATGACATTAATGATAATGGTTGATGTCTTTTTCCATGGTCTAAATTTGTAAACCATCCTGTTCCTGGTACTGTTATGTATTTATCACCATTTTCGGCAATATCTGATTCACAAGCATTTATATTATAGTAATAGGGTACTCTATATGTTAGGTTTTTTCCATTTACTCTTTCATTAAATCTACATCCTAACCATATTTCATTATTCATTATTAATGGGAAAACGTCTTTATATGTAATAGCATTTTGATTTCCTAATATTAAGAATTGTTTTTTTGCTTCCATTATCCATGCCATAAATTCTCTAAATAAACTAAATGGTGGATTTGTAATTATAATGTCTGATTCATCTCTTAATTTTATAACTTCTTCTGACCTAAAGTCTCCATCTCCTTCAAGATAATCCCATTCTATATCTTCGAAATCTATTCTACCTGAATTATCTTTGTCTGATTCTAATATAAAAACTTTTCCATGTGTCATTGTTTTATTTTTATCAAATTTTTCTGATTTTTTTTCATATTCACTTGGCTCAATTTCAACTCCTAATCCCTTTGATTCATGAGCATATGTAGTACATATTAATTTTTTTAAGCCTAGTTTTTCAAAATTTTGCGAGAAATATTTTGTAAAACTTCCTTCTTCTCCATCATCACATGGACACAATATAACTTTATCTTTAAAAGTATTTACATTAAAATCAAGGTATGAATTCACTTCTCTTTCTACATCTTCATATTGAGTATAAAATTCATCATTTTTGCTCTTATGTGCTGTGTCTAATGTTCTTCTTCCCATTTTTATTACTCCTTCCAGTATTTTTTATTTGCAATTAATATTCTATGATATATTTGAGTTCCATTAATAATTCCATATCCCCTAGTTCCTGATCTAGATTTTATCTCTCCATTATATCCAACTTTTTCTTTCCATTCTTCTGACATATTGCTATGTGACCATCCCATTGCTGGTCCAATTATTACAAATTGTTCTGGACAATACTTATCCATAAATGTTAATGGTACTCCCATTATTCCTTCATAGTCACTTGGAATTGCGTCCGAAAATGGTACATCTATTGCATTGTAGTTATCATATTTTTTATATCCTACACTTTTAATATCCTTATGTTTGCTAAATTTAATATTATCAGCTACGGTCATTAGTGAAAGTGGTTGATGTCTTTTTCCATGGTCGATATTAGTTAACCATAAACAACTATTTGTTGCTACTATTCTTTTTCCATCTTCGTTTATTTTTGTTTCTGTTCCATATAATTCATATCCATCAGGAACAATAAATCCTGATATCCATCTTCCTATTCCTGTACCTAACCATGCTTTATTTTCTTTTAATAGTGGAAAAATTTCTTTGTATGCGATGCAATTTATATTTCCTATTGCTAGAAATTGTTTTTTGCCTTCCATTATCCATACTATAAATTCTCTAAATAGACTAAATGGTGGGTTGGTTACTATAACGTCTGCTTCGTCTCTTAGCTTTTTGACTTCTTCTGTTCTAAAATCTCCGTCTCCTTCAAGATAGTTCCATTCAAGGTCTTCATAATCAATTTTTCCTGAGTGATTAATATCAGTTTCTAATGTGAATATTTTTCCATGTGTTTTTGTTTTTGTTTCATCGTATTTTTCACTGTTTATTTCTAAATTGGATGTTTGTTCGTATTGTACAGATTTGCTATCGCTTGCATAGCTTATACTGATTAGTTTTTTTAGTCCTAGTTTTTCAAAGTTTAATGCAAAGTATTTTGTAAAGTTGCTCCAGTCTGAGTCGTCACATGGACATAAAATTGTTTTGTTTTTGAAGACGTCTTTGTTAAAGTCTAAATATGCATTTATTTCTTTTTCTATATCTCCATATAGTGTGTAAAATTCGTCGTTTTTGTTTTCTCTTGCTTTTCTTAAATCTGATGATTTTGCCATTTCTTTTCTCCTTGTTTTTTGTATTTTGATGTAAGGGTATTTTATCATTTTCGACACTTTTAATCAAGAATTTTGTGATTTATTTAAATGTTTTTCTGTTAAGTCTTGCCTATCAACATCAAGTCTTGTTCTAAATTGTGTCAAAAAGGTATGGTTTGAACTTGTCGCCTTCGGGTTATGAGTCATTTTTGCAAACGATTGGTAGACAAGGCTTTTCGGTGTATTTGTTGATATATTGGGTGTGCCCAATTTTTGTACTTTATAAATTTATGTGATTTTGGTTTGTTTTTGGGAATAGTGTGCCCAAATTGAGCCCAACAAAATAAATTTATGGAGGTTTTGATTATGAGTAAAAAATGTTTTTGTTGTTTTGAAAGTGTAAATAATAATTTAGATAATGAACATGACTTAATTTCAGATTGGCTAGATTTTAGGTCTGAAGAATTGGAAACTAATTTGAGTGAGGAAGATAAAAGGCATTTGCTTAAGTTTGATGTTTTTGCTGATAGAATTTTAGATGCTACTTTAGATTCTAAAAAGGATTATGTTTCTGATGTTTTAGATGATTTGCGTGATGATTTTTTACAATATTGTATTTATTGGAATTAAGCTGTTGTCGAAATCTTGATTTCGTACCAACAGCTATATGCCAACTTGTTGGTTGAGAAGTATTATAGGATGGGGTTTGGTGATGCTGTTAAGTTGCTGAATAATGCTTTAAATTCTTAGGTTTATGCCTAAAATTGAAGGTGGGCAAAAAGAATTTTTTGAAAAACTTCTCTTTGCCCACCTTTTATATTTTTATTTTTCTTTTAGATATCTTTTCAAAAGAAATGTTAAGAAATAGGGGAAAGTATAAAATTTGCCGTTAAATCCTATATTTCTATTACATAATTTTATTCCATATCTTATATCTTCATATTTATCATTATCAATTAAATTATTTAATGAAGCTGTTGCATTATCATTTGCCTTTACTTCAACAGGAATTAATGAATCTTTATCTCTTATAAAGAAATCCATTTCAATTGTTCCTTTTTCATTCTTATAAAAATACAATTTATATCCTGCTTTTACAAGCATATCTCCAACAATATTTTCAAAAATTGCACCTTTGTAAGTATTAAAATTTTCATTCTTCCTTAAATCATCTTGAGCTTCTTCATCAAGTGAACCAATTAATACTCCTGTATCACTAAAATATAATCTATAATTATCTGGATTATAATTACCACCAAGTGGAAGCTCTGGTTGTTCCATGCAATATGAAATATTAATTATACCTGCATTATCTAGCCATTCTATTGTTCCGATATATTCTCTACTTCTAGCACCATTCTCAACTTTAGAAATTTGAAATTTTTTATTTTCATTTCCCAGAAATGTAGGAATCTTTCTATACACACTTAATATTTTTCCTTGATCTAATCCTTGAGCATATTTTGTAATATCTTCTTCATAGTCTAATAAAATTTGTTTTTGCATTTCTAATATTCCACTATAATTTTTTTGAGAAATAAATCTATTTACTATTGCTGGCATTCCACCAACTACCATAAATTCTTTAAAATTAGACATCATAACATCATATTGCACTGTACTTAATGGCTTAGTTTCAATCATACATTTATATAAATCTTCAATCTGTTCTTCTTTATATCCCTTTGCCCATAAAAATTCTTCAAAATCCATTGAATACATATTATAATCAATCTTATTTCCAACACTGTTTGACTCTATTTCTTTATAGTTTATCCCCATCAACGATCCAGAACAAATTACATCAAATCTTCCATCTTGGTTAAATGATTTCAGTGCTGTTGCACAATTAGGACATGCTTGAAGTTCATCAAAGAAAATTAAGGTTTCTTCTGGCACAAATTTAAAATTTGGATTTTTAAAAGAAATGTTCTTTAATATACTATTAACATCAAAACCATCTTTGAAAATATCTAAGTATTGTTTTTCAATTGCAAAATTAATTTCCACTAGATTTTTATAATTGCTTTTTGCAAAATTTTCTATACTATCAGTTTTTCCTATTTGTCTTGCACCTTTTACAATCAATGGCATTTTGTTTTTATCATTTTTCCAATCTATTAAATATTGGTCTATTTTTCTCCTTAAACGGCTCATACTTTTCACCTCTGTATATATTGTATCACAAAATTCTTGTATTTTCAATATAGGTTTATCACAAAATTCCACATGTTTTATATTCTAAAAATCACATTTTTCGACATAAAGTAATGTTTTATTAAAAAATATTTTCAAATTCCGGTTGAACTATATCTTCATATAATAAAACAAATTGTGAATCAACTTGTCTATAATCATGATAATGACCAAAATACCATTTCTTAAATTCACATTTTTCCATAATTTTTTGAAAATAGTCTGTTAAATAATCTTTCTCAAATTTTCCTGCACCTAGTATGGTTTGAATACTTGTAGGACAACAATGAGAGATAATATAATCCACTTTATAATTCACTTTTTCTAAATTATTTATACCATTTTCCATTTCTTCTTTAGTTGGTAATTCTAGATCCCACCACGAAAAATCTCTTATTCTAAAGTATGCTCCTCTTTTACGATATTCATATATTCTCTCTTCTTCATCTAAGTTTAATATTCCATCTTGTATATCATGAGATTTTGCACCACCAAATGCAAATATCTTTTTATTATCTATATCAAATATTTCTCCACGCATTAAATGTAAAACTGAATTCCTAATTCTATGTACTTTTCCTCCATGCCATTCTTCTACTAGATAATTATTATATAATCTTGTATAGTTTTCATGATTTCCATCTACAAATAAAGTAGTGAAATTTCTTTCATTTAACCAGTCTAAAACTTCTTTTTCGCGACGGCTCTCTTCTTCAAAAGTCCATACTCCTCCAAAATCGCCACATATTATTACATAATCACTCTTTGTCATCTCGGATTGTATTGGAAATTGATCCTCAGTAAATCTTGTAAAAT
Organism: uncultured Clostridium sp.; assembly: GCA_948441945.1. Taxonomy (GTDB): domain Bacteria; phylum Bacillota; class Clostridia; order TANB77; family CAG-508; genus CAG-269. The sequence continues at coordinate 33,927 of CAOJQV010000012.1, forward strand.
CTGAATGTGTATCGCCTGTAATATAAATCATAATTAGCTCCTTATTTTTTTATTTTTATAATTATGAATCGCCCTATATAATGTTTTTTGAACCAGTTCTGCACAATGTTCTTTTTCTTTTGGTAATCCATCTAATTCTTTAATAATAAATGGTCCATCTATATGTATTACTTGTTCTATATTCATATCTTTTATAGCTTCTGTTACAACACAACATGAGGCTATAATAGGTGGACATCCGTTTACTTCAAATTTTGCGTCTATAATAATATCTTTATTTATTTTTAAATATATTTTTATAATGTCACTACAAACTTCGTTTTCAATTATACCTGTTGAAGTTGCATTTTCCATATATCCCATATTAATAGGATTTTCAAAATATTTTTTTACTTTTTCACTATACATTTCATTTGGATCTATGTCAAGTTTTTAGACACATTTTTCTACGAGTTTATATTTTTTT
>CAOJQV010000013.1 GCA_948441945.1 uncultured Clostridium sp.
TAATTAAATCAATTCTTTCTTGTGCTGTTTCTTGAATCTCTTTTAAATGTTTATTAAGTGTTCCATTCACAAACATTATTGTATATTCTGCTTTTTTATTTTCTTTTAAGAATTTTAATCTCATTCTTCCATATTTATTTAGCATAATTTTTTCTTTTTCTAAAACTAAATTGGGCATATAATAATCGCCTTGTTTTGTATATTCAATTCCATATTTATTTTCGATTTTGTTTTCTTTTAATTCTTTATTTTCCATTTTCAATTCCTCCATCTATAAATTTTTTAACTAACTTTTTCTCGTTCCTTTACTCTAATTGCTCCAACAATTCTATTTACTTTTTTCTGTGGATATTTTTTATCATCTGTTACTAATTCAACTAATTTAAAAAGCTTTTCTCCGTTATTATTTACTTCATCTATTGTAAGATATTTTTTCTGGTAACCTTTCTTTTGTTCATCTAATCTTGCTACTTCATAATAAGATACTTCGTAATAGTCATTTAATCTTTCAATATATTCTTGTAGTTCTTGCTTGTCCATCATAACTGTTGTTCTAACTTCTTTATCTTTTTCATCTGCAATAGTCATATCAAACATTCCATTTTGCATTAACTTGTATATCTGGTTAATAAATGTTTTTCTTAATTTCAAATTAACTAGCTTGTAGGTTCCTTTACTATCTTTTTCAACTGTAATACTTTCTAAAAACTTTGAAATAAATTCTTGTTTTTCTTCTTTATCTTTACTCTTCCATTCTGCCATTAGCATATCGTAAAATTTATTAGAACAGATTAGTTTTTCTTTTTCTACATCTCTATCTGCCATTAAATGTTGTGGACTAAAACTCTGTTTATTTAGGTCTATCGTTTCAATTCGTTTTTGTTCTAATATTTCTAATTTTTCATCAATTGCTTTATACTCTTTTGAAAATTCTTCTACATCAACGATTTCTTTTAAATAAGCTTCCTTTATTCTACTTTTTTGATTTCTTAATGTGTTTATTTCTTTGTCTAATTTATCTGTGTTCTTCTCTTTTTTATCTGCTAAAACAGGATAAAAGTATTTTTTTACTGTCATATCATATTCTATTAAGTCCATTATCATTGGCATAACTTGTTCTTCTATTAAATCTTCACGAAGATAGATTTTACAATCTGAACAATGATAATACATATACTTTTTCTTTTTACCACCTGTTCCTTTACTTCCCATTATTTTCCCACATTTAGGGCATTTCATTTTTTGCATAAAGATATATACTCTATCTCTACAATATGCTCTTTGATTTTTCTCTTTCTGCAACTGTATATCTTCAAACATTGCTCTTGTTATTATTGGCTCTACAACATTAGGATATATTACAGGCTCTTTTCCTTGTTCTTTTGCTACTCTTTTAAATCTTTCATAATCTCCCACATAGATTTTGTTATTAAGTATTTTTTCTATAGTAGAATCGTCCCATTTTTTAGGCTCTAAAACTTTTTCTGCATTTAGAATATTTGCTATTGTCTGGTAGCTTTTGCCTTGTAAATATAGATTAAATATTCTAATAACAACATCTTTGGTAGTTTCATCAATTACCATCTTCTTTGTTGTATCTCTTTTATAGCCTAGTGGACAAGTTCCTGGTATATGTCCCGATTTTATTGCTCCTGTTAAACCGAATTTTGTTCTTTCTGATACTATCTCAATTTCTAGCTGTGATAAAACTGTTAGCATTCTTACAAAGAATCTTCCATTAGCTGAAGATGTATTTACATCATCTCTATCGCATACCAAATAGCAATGATGTTCTTCTAGTTCTGAAATTAGAACTTCTAAATCTCTTACAGACCTTGTAACTCTATCTAATTTATAGGCTACAATATAATTGATTTTACCTGCTTGCATATCTTCTAGCATTTGCTGAAATGCTGGTCTACCAGACATATTTTTTGCACTAATTCCTGCGTCTTTGTAAACTTTATAAATTTTATAATCTTTATACTTACAAAGCTGTTTTAACTTTTCCTCCTGTTCTCCTAAACTAAATCCCTCACGTACTTGATCTTCTGTACTAACACGAATATAAATTCCTGCTACTTTCCTTTCTTCATTCATTTTTACATATCCTCCTTCCAAATTTTATGAATAGAAAGGCAACAAAAAAGTGCCACATAGCATAGTTTTAGCTATTAGCACTTTTAGAGTTTTTATATTTATTATTACTATCTCTTTAATTTCCTTTTAATAACACAAATAAACCAATATAGTATAATTTTTTAAAAACTCTAAAATGCTTTGCCGTTCTATGTTATGTATTTCCGCTGATATGTTCTTGTAATTTGGATAACGGATATTTTGTACTTAAATCATTTACATAGAAATAATCGTGTTCATTAAAGAATAGGTACAAGCTATCTTTAATAATTACTCTATGGGGCTCTACATACGCTAAATTGGTATGTTCAATAATTCTTAGACAACCATTTATTATTTGTGGCTGTTCCTTTCCTTTAAATTTTAAACGGCACGCCCATTCGATTTTAGAGAGTAATTCTTTACTCATATTGATTTCTTGTTTAATTATATGTAACATAATACCACAAAAACCTCCTTCTTTCAAGACTTTTGGTCAAAAAAAGACCGCTTCATTTTTTGAAACGGTTTAAGTTTTTGTGTTGTCAAATTCTTATAATCTTGAAATCAAGTTATATCAAGTATTATAGAGAGTTCGACAAAAACTCGTCTTGGTGCTCCCTCAAGGATTCGAACCTTGGACCCACCGGTTATGAGCCGGTTGCTCTGACCAACTGAGCTAAGGGAGCATAAATATTCTTTGCTTAACGCAAGATAAAGTATAAACTATTTTTGACGTGATGTCAAGATGTTTTTTGAAATTTTTAGTTAAAATAGGGAAAATAAAGCTTATATGCTCTATTTTCCTACTAAATTTCTTAAGAATTTTCTCCTCTTCCTTCTGGAAGTGCTTCTGGATATTGAATAACAATCTTAATTTTTGTAATATAACGAATTGCTCTAACAAGTTTACAATTCTTAACTCTTTGCCATAATGATGGTTTTGCTTCAAAAGTAGTTTCTTCAACATATTGTTTTTCTATCTCTTTTTGTTCTGCAACATTTTTTGTTTCTTCTACTTTTTCTACTTTTACATTTTCTTCAACAGGTGTAGGTATTGTTTTTAATGCATCTGCTACTTCTATTCCAATATAGCTTAATGCTTTTGATCTATCTTCTATTCTTTCCATATCTATTTCTATATGTAAATTAGATTCTAAGTTATTTACTCTTGCACCTAATAATTTGATAGCATCTGCATAGTTTTGTGATTTTTTGCTTTTACATTTTGCTAAAACATTTAAAGTATATACTATATCTTCTGAAAAATTACCTTCTGCTTCTTTTACTTTAGCTTTCCAATTTTCTTCTTTATTTTCTATTGCTTCAATTGTATCTTTTAATTGACCCGCTAATGCTATATTTTCTTCTCTTTGTCTAATTAATTCTTCTATTTTTTTTGTATTTTCTTCAAATTGATTTGTAGCAAATTCAACTAATCCATAAGCAGCTTTATATACACCACTAGGGAAATTCTTCTTTTTAGGATATTCATTTAAATATGTTTTTATTGATTCTATTAAATCTTTAAAATATGCATCTTCCTCTAATTGCACAATTTGTTTCTTGCTGTTAGGATTTATCATTTTTTGCACTTTTTCTATGTTTGATAAAATTTTTTCTTCCGTGATTACCATTCTCACGTTTACTATGCCAGATTTAGACACTGTAAACACCCTCCTTCATCTTACGCTTTATTGCTTTTCATCTTTCTTTTATAATTATACAATATAAAACAAAAAACTACAAGAGAATTGTAGTTTTTTAATTTTACATTTTTATTACAAAAATATTACAAAAATATTACAAAGTTTTTTAACTATTTTTCACCATTAAACCATCAATAACTGTACTTTCAAATTCTTTAAATAATTTTATTACATCTAAATTTTCATTTTTCATTTTATAGACTAAAGTTGATGCAATTAAAGCATATATTTCTGAAGCTATTACTTTAGAGTTCCCCGATTTTATTTGTCCTTGCTTCATTCCTTCTTCAACAATATTTTCAATAGTACTAATATATCTATATACATATTTTTGGCACATCTGATTTCTTGTTTCTTTTCCATAAAATTGACTTAATAATATTGTAATAAAATCTTGATATTTTACTACTATTTTAATTTGTATTAATATAATTGCTTTTAATTTATCTATATAGTTTTCTAATTTAGCTGTCTTGATATCAACACTATTTTGCAATAACTTAACTCCTTCTTCAATTAAAAAATTAAAAATTTCTTCTTTGCTAGAGAAATGATAGTATAATGTTCCTTTTGCTACTCCAACTGTTGTAGTAATATCATCTATACTTGTTGCATCATATCCTTTTTCTGCAAATAGTTTCATTGAAGTTTCAAATATTTTTCTTTTTGTTTTGTTCATATCAAAATATCCTTTCTTTTTTGTTAGATTATATATTTTTCATGCAAAAATTGCAATATTATTTTAAAATTTGAACGTATAGTATAAAATTAAAATTTCGACTTTTTTGTTTACAAATCTTTACAAATTTCAACACTTAATATAAAATAACAATAATTAATAAAATATAAAAAATAAGTAAATACTAAAAGAAAAAAATTTGGAGGAAAACAAATGAAAAACAAAAACGAACTAAATTTTAAAGATTTAAAAATGACTTGCGACTCTAACATTTTTAATTTTGAAACAACAAAAGAAGTAAAAAATATTACAACAGGAATAGGTCAAGAAAGAGGCATAAAAGCACTAGAATTTGGATTACAAGTAGATGTAAAAGGATATAACATTTACCTTGAAGGACCTAGTGGCGTAGGAAAAACTATGTACACAAAAAATTATTTAAATACAATTTCAAAAAAGCAAAAAGTTCCCGCTGATTGGTGCTACATTTATAATTTCGATAATCCAAATGAGCCAATTGCAGTTTCTCTTACGGCAGGGCAGGGAAAAGTCTTTAAGGATTCAATGGATGGATTTATTTTAGAAATGAAAAAAGATATAAAAAAGACTTTTAATGCGGATGACTTTGAAAAAGAAAAAGCCTTAATAAAGCAAGAATTTGAAGAAAAACGTGCAAGTATTTTAGATAAATTAAATGAAAACGCATCAAAGTATAATTTTCAAGTAAAATCATCTCAAAATGGTATTTATATGATGCCTGTTGTAGATGGAGAAGCAATAGATGAAGAAGAATTTGATAAATTGGCATCTAGTATAAAACAAGAATATGAAGAAAAATCTGTTATTGTTCAAGAACAAGTTATGCAAGCAATTGAACAAATTAAAATAGTTGAAAGACAATCAGATAAAAAAATATCAGAATGGCAGTCTAATATTGCTTTGCTTACTATTAATGTTCATATTAATTATTTAAAATCACAATTTAAACGAAATAAGAAAATAACAAAATTCTTAAATGATGTAAAACAAGATGTTCTTAAAAATGTTTCTTATTTTGTTAATGAAGATAAAGAAAAAGAAAAGCAACAAAATGTGAATCCTACAACTAGAAAGCAAGACCCTTCTTTAAATTACAGAGTTAACTTATTTATAGATAACTCTAATAGTGAAGGGGCACCTGTAATTATGGATTCAAACTATTCTTATCATAGTATATTTGGTTCTTTAGAATATGAAAATTATTATGGTTCTTTAAAAACTGACCATACTATGTTAAAACCTGGTTTATTGCAACAAGCAAATGGAGGATATATTATATTCCAGGCAAAAGATTTATTGCAAAATAATATGTGTTATGAAACATTAAAAAAAGCATTAAGAGTAAAAGAAATTAGTATAGAAAATACTACTGACCAACGTTCTTCAATGGTTATGGTTTCTTTAAAACCTGAGCCAATACCTCTAGATTTAAAAGTTATCTTAATTGGAAATAATAGTATTTATCAAACTTTATTAGCAATGGATTCAGATTTTAAAAAATTATTTAAGATAAAAGTAGAATTTGAGGATGATGCACCTTTTAATAAAGAAAATGCTAATAAATTAGCTTCAATTATTCATGGTTTCTGTGAAACTGAAGAAATCCCTCATTTAGATAAAGAAGCTATGGCAAAGTTGATTGAATATTCTTCAAAACTTGCTGGAAGTCATAAAAAATTGTCAACTCGTTTTGATAACTTAATACAAGTTGCTGGAGAAGCTGCAACTTGGGCTAAGATTTCTAAGTCTAAAATAGTTACAGGAAATTTTATCGATAAAGCATTATCAGAAAGAATTGAAAGAATCAAAAAGTTTGATGCAAAATATATGGAAATGATAAAAGATAATTCATTATTAATTAATACTGATGGATTTGATGTTGGAACTTTAAATGGTTTAACGGTTATGACTATTGGAGATTATTCTTTTGGAAAGCCTGCAAAAATAACTGTTAATACTTACACTGGTAAAAGTGGTATTGTAAACATTGAAAGAGAAGTAGAGCTTTCTGGTTCTTCTCATTCAAAAGGTGTATTGATTTTAACAGGTTATTTAGGAGAAATGTTTGCACAAGATATACCTTTATCTTTAACTGCTAGTATCTGTTTTGAGCAATTATATAATGGTGTAGATGGTGATAGTGCATCTAGTACAGAATTATATGGTCTAATTTCTAGTCTATCTGAAATACCTATTAATCAATCTATTGCAGTTACTGGTTCAGTTAACCAAAAAGGACAAATTCAGCCAATTGGTGGTGTAAATGAAAAGATTGAGGGATATTTTCAAATATGCAAAATGCGTGGTTTAAATGGAAAACATGGTGTTATGATTCCTGTTCAAAATGTAGATAATTTACAACTTTCTGATGAAATTATAGATGCTGTTAAAAATAATTTATTTCATATTTATGCAGTTTCTACAATTGAAGAGGGAATTGAAGTTTTAACTGGTGTTCCAGCTGGTAAGAAGGATAAATCAGGTCATTTCCCTGCTGGTACTGTTAATTATTTGGTTTATGAAAAACTTAAAAAATATGCTAAAGTTAGTGAGAATAAATAAAAATAAAAACCCTATTTTAATCGTTATTATAGGGTTTTTATCTTTCTTAAAATATATTCTTCATATTAAGTTCAGTTTTTTCTTTAATATGTTGTAGAATAAAAACACTTCTATCAATAGAAGGAAGTGCCTCTGAATATTCTTCCTTTTCTACGTATCCTTTCAATGCAACGAATTCAGTTCTAAATTTTTCCAATTCGTCATGTTCAATATAATATGCTAACTTTTCATACTTAATCTTCCATTGTTTTTCTATTTCTTTAATCTCTTGTTTTGCTATATCAGTATTAATATCATTTTCACCTTTTATAATTTCTTGTCTTAGTTCTGACAATCCATTTACTGTATCATCTATTGAAATTTTTGTATAATTCTCAGTAACTGTATTTCCTATAAAAATAAGAACTACAATAATTATAGAAATTGCTAACTCTTTTATCATCATATCCTCCTTGAGACAGTGGGGACGGGCTTAAAATGTCTCATTTTTTAGTTGTTTTTTGTCGTTTTTTGTTTTTTACATTTTTCGACACATTTATGAGACATTTTAAGCCCGTCCCCACTGTCTCATTTCTCTTTTTTCTGGCAAAAAATCTGGTCTTTTCCGTCTATTGTTACAACTAGTGCTTCTTCTGGTTTTATTTTGAACTTCTCTACTTGCTTTTTTAACCACTGTTCATCTTTTCCAATAGCTTCCAAATTTTTATGCATTATTTTTCCGTCTACAATTAAATCATAAGGAATTCCCTCATATTCTGGTGTAATGTTAAAATCTTCTGGTATTGTTGTTCTTTTTTCTGGCTTCTGTATTACTGTAACTTGCCCACTTGTTTCTAATATAGCATATTCCACATCTCCTAAATTAAAAATATTATTACCTCTTAATCTTTCTTCTAATTCATTTATTGTAAATCTTTCCTTTTTTAATGCCTTTTCATCAATTTTTCCTCTATATACTAAAATTGTTGGCTTACCACAAATAATTCCTCTTGCATTTATGCTTTTCATATTAATTATTGAAATTATTAAATGCATAACTAGTAATCCTAATATTGGAATAATTCCATTTGTAATTGGAACTCCAGTATCAGTCATTGGTATCGAAGCTAAGTCTGCAATCATTATAGAAATTGCTAATTCAAATGGTTGTAATTGTCCAATTTCTCTTTTTCCCATTAGTCTCATAACAACTAATACTATTATATATAATAATATTGATCTAAAAAAAGTAATTAACATCTTATACCTCTTTAATTTTAAATTTTTATTTTATTTTTTACAAAAATTAACTTTCTTATACTGATATTTTTGAATAAATATTTTTAATTAGTAAATAATAATTTTAGAGCCTTATTTTTTTAACATTAAAAAATTTAAAAACTAAGGAGGTTTTCTATATGTCAAATTCTCAAACAAACACTCAAAACGGTACTTCTACTGTATGGCAAATAGTTGGTAGATTAGTTGCTGCAGCTGTTGTTCTAGCAATAACTGCATTCTTTACACCAGGATTTACAATAAATAATATTTGGACATTAGCTATTTCTGCTGTTGTTTTAACAGTAATAGATTATTTAGTTACTAAGTTTACAGGCTTACATGCAAGTCCATTCGGAAAAGGCTTTGTTGGTTTTGCATTAGCTGCAATTACTTTATATGTAACTCAATTCTTTGTAGCTGGCTACTCTATTTCTTGGATAGCTGCTATAATTGGTGCTTTAATTTATGGTGTAGTTGACTACTTTATACCAGGAAATCAACAAATGTAAACAGTAAGATAGGGAAAATAGGGGGAAATAGGGACGTTCCTTAAATCCCTCAAAACAGGGAATAAGGGACACTCTTTAATAAAATCAATATTAAAGAGTGTCCCTTATTCCCTGTTTTGAGGGATTTAAGGAACGTCCCTATTTTCCCCTATTTCCTGTCCAATATTTTTCATACAATTCTTTTGCTGTTTTTGGGCTATCAACACCTTCTTTATTTTTTACAGGTGCAAAGTCATCTTCCCTTTTTCCTCTAAGAATTGCAATATCATCAAATAGTTCAAAACTATCAAATATAAATGCTTCAAATTTATATGAATTTGGCTCTGTTGGTATTACTTCTTTGGCTTCTTCATTTATGTAAGAGTTCTTTTTTATTGCGCTATGATAAATTAGTGGTTCTTTACTTATTTTCTCAATTGCATCTATAGTAAATAAGTTGCACATTATATGTGATTCTCCAAATTTTAATTCTCCGTTGCTATCTATTTCTTCTGCCATCTCCTCTGGTAACTCTGTATATTCAATAACTTTTGGACGACCATTCATTTTGCAAAATACTCCTACTTTTTCATGAGGATTTGCTTTTACTACAGATTTTGAGGCAATTTGAACATTACTATTTATAGCCACTCCTAATAAAGTAACATCTGCCATTTTTAATATAGCATTATCAACTGCTCCTATAAACACCCATTTTATTCCTCTTTCTTTCATATCAGCTAACATTCCTGATTTTCTTAACGAAGAAAATAATCCACCATTTCCATCAGATGCTTCTTTTATTTTAAAGTCTTTTCCTATTAGCATTTTTCCTTGTTTATCTACTAATGGTAATTCTCCTTGTTTAAATAATTTTACATTATTTTTATCATATCCAAAATATTTATTTTTTTCTAAAAATTCTTGTGTTTCGTTGTTATTTTCTCTACTTGTCATTATGTACCAAGGAATTGTTGTATTATACTTTTTATTTGCTTCTTTTAGATTTTCAGCTAAAATTTCAAATAAATATTTTCCTTTTCCATAAACATCTAACTTAAATGTCCCTTTTGGCCCTGTATGTCCTAGTCTAGTTCCTTGCCCTCCTGCCATTGTTACAACTGCATACTTTCCACTTACAATTATATTTTCTCCTAATTCATTAAGTTTTTCTAACTCGTTTTTAGTTAATTTCTCTTTATCTAAGTATTTTATCGCTTCTATTTTATTTTCTTTTATTTCAATTTCTTTTGTTGTATTTTCATATAGTTCCATTATTTGATGCAAATCTATATTATTTAGTTGTTCTAATAATTCTGCCTTTTTTTCATCATCTAACTTTTCTAATAATTTTATAATATGTTCTTGACTATATGTTTTTAGCAACTCTATAATATCTTCATTTTTATTCATCTGTTACATCCTTTCAATCCTATATAAAATAGGAAGTACTTTTATTAATAGTATATTTTATTCTACATATTATTCATTTGTTCATTACTAAATAAAATTGCATATTGCAATTCTAACACAATTTTATAAATTTGGCAATTTTTTTTCATAAACTTGTCATATACTTTTGAACAAAGCAATATAAATTAATTAAAGTTATTTGGTACAAACATTTTCTTGAATTTAAAAGGAGGTATATAGATGGAAAATTCAAATTTATATCAGGACATTAGTAAAAGAACAGATGGTGACATTTATGTTGGAGTTGTTGGTCCTGTGCGTACTGGTAAATCTACTTTTATTAAAAATTTTATGGATTTATTGGTAATTCCAAATATTGATAATGAGTATAAAAAAGAAAGGGCAAGAGATGAGCTTCCTCAAAGTGCAGGAGGAAGAACTATTATGACTACAGAGCCAAAATTCATTCCTAATGAAGCAATTGAAATAACTTTAGATGATAATCTAAAATTCAAAACTAGACTTGTTGATTGTGTAGGATATTTGGTTGATAATGCAATAGGATATTTAGAAGATGATATGCCTAGAATGGTTAAAACTCCATGGTCTGATGAAGAAATGCCTTTTGAAACTGCTGCCGAAATTGGAACTAAAAAAGTAATTGATGAGCATTCAACAATAGGAGTTCTAGTTACTACTGATGGTACTATTACTGATATTCCAAGAGAAGATTATATAATAGCAGAAGAACGAGTTGTGTCTGAATTAAAAGCTTTAGATAAACCATTTATTATTCTTTTAAATTCTGAAGACCCAAATTCAGAATATACACAAGAATTAGCAGAAAAGTTATCAGATAAATATCAAACAAGTGTCATGCCAATTAATTGTGCAAACCTTACTATTAATGACATTAATACAATGTTTTCTAAAATTTTATATGAATTTCCAGCTCAACAGATTGCTATTAAACTTCCTCGTTGGATTGATGGTTTAGATTTTTCTCATCCTATTAAAGCTGAGTTATTTAATGAAATTAAAGAGGCTTTTGAAGATATTCATGTGTTAAAGGATATTAGAAATTGTACTAAAAGAATTTCTAAAACTGAAATTATTTCTCGAACATCAATATCTAATATTGAGTTAGGCTCTGGAAATATCAAGGTTGAAATTGATTTAAAAGAGGAATTATTCTATCAAGTTTTAACAGAAATTACTGGTGTTACTGTACAAAATGAAGGTGATTTGTTTAGTATTATTTCTGAACTATCAAGTGCTAAGAAAAAGTATGATAAAATAGAGTATGCTTTAGAAGAAGTAAATGCTAAGGGTTATGGAATTGTTACACCTTCTATTGATGAGCTTGAATTAGATGAACCTGAAATGGTAAAACAGGGTTCAAGATTTGGTGTTAAATTAAAGGCTACTGCCCCTAGTATACATTTGATAAGAACAAATGTAACTACTGAGGTATCTCCTATAGTTGGTTCTGAAAAACAATCTGAAGAATTAGTAAATTACTTACTTTCTGGATTTGAAAATGACCCTAAACAAATTTGGGAATCTAATATTTTTGGAAAAAGTTTGCATGAGCTTGTAAATGAAGGATTACAAACTAAACTTTCAAAAATGCCTGAGGAAGCTCAATTAAAGCTTCAAGAAACTCTTGAACGTATTGTAAATGAAGGTTCAGGCGGATTAATCTGTATAATATTATAGAAAATAAAAATGTGAAACTTTTTTAAGAATTTTACTTGAATTTGTTTCACATTTTATATTATTATCTCCAATTTTCATTAATATATTTAGTTAAAGCCATAATAAACGCCATCTCTGTAAGATCAATTCTTGTTATTTTATTATGTGTTAATAATTGAATTCCCCCACCATTATTATGTCTTTCTTCATCTTTATAAAACACTTTGTCCATTACTTGACTTAGGTCTGTATCTATAATATCTTGAACAAGACCATCTGGCACTGGAAATGATGGGCTTGTTCCATAGCTTTCAAAATTATTGTTATCTTCAATTATTGCAATGTTTGTAATCATCCATCTTCCTAGTAAGTTAGTTATTCCACTTTCTATTGATAAATATAAGTCCGCTTCTTTATTATTTTTTTGTGCATATTTTTTTAAATTTTTCACTCTATTTTTTGCACCATTATATATTTCGTCATTTACTGGTTGTTCGCTTACTTCTGATTCTACTTGTATGCCTTCTATTTTTATGTCTTCAAAATAATTTTGTAATGCTCTTTTTGCTCCTTCTATTTTTCCTTGATTTTTTGTTGCTATTAGTACTTTCATAATTAATTCTCCCTATATTTATCTAATTTCTCGTTTAGCTTTTTATAAACTCGCTCAATCATCCACTTTTCAGTTACTACTTTTTCTATATCTTCTATATTAATCCATTTAACACCACTATTTTCGTCTTCTTTTATTTTTAGAGTTTCTTTTTCATCTACTTCTAATAAATAAGTTAAGTTCAAATGAACGTGTGATGATACATATTTTCCTTTCTTCAGATGTCCATTTACACATATTATTTCTAATGAAAATATGTCTTTGTTAAGTACTTTTACATTTTCTACTCCACTTTCTTCTTTTAGTTCTCTAATTGCTGTACCTAGTAAGTCTGATTCACCATCAGCATGTCCTCCTGTCCATGCTCATGATTTATATATATTATGATATATCATTAAGACTTTTGTTTTTTCTTTGTTTATTGCCCAAGATGATGCTGTAAAATGTCCAAATTCATTATTTCTTGTGAGTACATCATCAAATGTGTTTATGTATTTTAATATTGTTTGTTTGTCTTTTTCTTCTTGTTCATTGTATGGTTTGTAGTTTTCTATTTGTTCTTTTAGGTTCATGGTTTTTTCCCTTTTCTATTCCTTATAAAATTATTTCATCTAAATCATTTGGAACATAAACATTTCCATTAAAGTTTTCTTTTGCTTCTTTTATATACATTTCTTTTCTATTTTTGCCTAGGTTCTCTTGTGTATGCCATAATACTAAATTCTTCGCTCCTATATTTTGTGCTTTTATACTAGCTGATTTTACTGTATCATGATTCTTTTCTCTTGGTTTGTATTTATCTGATTCAGTTTCTAAACAAAAAGATTCATGTAATAAATAATCCATATTTCTTACATCTTCATATAATTTCTCATCTAATGGTTCATCTGTCTATAAATTGTTGTTGTTCTTTTCTTAATAAATTCTTAATTTGCCATCTAATAATTTGAGCTACTTCATCATGGCAGTATATATTTAGAACACCTCCATAAGTTCCTTTTCGCATTGCCATATCTACAAATCTATATATCCATAACATACCATATAAATGGTCTATATGTTTATGAGATATAAATACATTATGAATTTTGGTTAAATCTATATTTGCTCTATTAAATTGCTTTAAAATCCCATTTCCTCCACCTGTATCTACTAACAAATATTCTCCATTACTATCTTCTAAAACGAAACAAGTATTAAAATTTTCTATAACACTTGCTGTTCCTGTTCCCAAAACTATAATTCTTTCCATAATAAAACCACCTCTTAAATAATTTTATGAATTATATTTTTTATTATTAAATATCTCCAAAGGATATATATTGTTAGTTTCAACATCTTCAACTGTCTTTATAGCACTTTCATACCCTCTTAGTTCTTCCTTTTTCATTTTTTTAATATCTTCAATTTTAATCCATTTAACTTCTAATATTTCTTCTTTATCAAATGAAATATTTTCTTCAACTATTTCTGCCAAAAATCTTATTAATATATGTGTTTCTTTTTCTAAGTCAATATTAATAATAGGTAAAACTCCTACAAGCTTAACTTTGCATCCAGTCTCTTCAAAAGTCTCTCTTTTTGCTCCATCTATTATTTTTACAAATTCTTCTAAATGTCCTGCTGGAAAGTTCCATTGCCCATAAATTTCTTTTTTTGCTTCTTTTACCATTAATATTTTATTATCTTTTTTAATTATGCAACCTGTTATGACTTTCACTTTTATTCTTCTTATTTTTTAAATAATACTATCTACTCCATTTCTTTTAGTAGTTTATCTAAGAAAATTGCAACACCATCTTCATCATTAGATTATGTAATATACTATCACAAGTCAATTAATTTTTCAATAAAAGCTTCTCTAATTTATGTAAAATATTAAATTAAAGTAACATTCTTGTCTTTTACAAGATGTTCAAATAATAAATAAAAAGAAGCATCGTCAATCCCAATGCTTCTTTTTATTTATTATCAAACCACTCTTTCCACAATCTCCCCATCACTCATTTTTATAACATCATCACACTTTCTTATAGAAGACAATCTATGAGCGACAATAATTGTAATCTTATCCTTAGAAATCTCATCAATTGCATTTTGAATCAACATCTCTGACTCATAACTCAAATGTGAAGTAACCTCATCTAAAATAATAACATCTGACTCTTTCGCCATTACCCTTGCAAAATTCAATAATTGCTTTTCTCCGAGTTGATAAAATATCTGGATTATCATATATATTTGTATCATACCCATTTTCTAACCTCATAACTCTATCATGAAGTTTTAACTTTTTAAAAATCTCAACTATTTTCTCTCTACTAATATTTTCATTAACAAACCTAATATTATCAACAATAGTATTTGGGAAAATTTCAATATTTTGCATAACATATCCTATCTTTTCTCTTAAAGACTTAATACTATACTCCCTATAATCTCTACCATTAATTTTTATCTGACCTGTCACTGGCTCATAAAACCTACACAAAAGTCCTGTAACAGTTGTCTTACCCGCACCAGTTCTTCCAGTCAAAGCAACTTTCTTTTTACTATCTATATACAAAGAAAAATTCTTAATATTTTTTTGATTATCATCATAAGAAAAATTTACATCAGCAAACTCAATAGATTTTACTTCTTGTAACTCTTCTCCTTCCTCAAGTTCTTCAACATTAGCATTGTTTAAAAATTCTAGAATCTTAGAATAAGATATATAAGATTTATTTATATTTGTTAAATGCCTTGAGAACCAGTCAAAATTATATTTTAGATGACCACTATATTCAAGTAAAATTTCTACTTGTGCATAAGTAGCAATTCCTGACATTATCGAAATTCCAACTTTATATAAAATAATACATGATGCAAATGATGTAATAAATGAAAATATATTATTATATATCGAAATTACCTTTTCAAGTTTATCATTACAATTCATATATTCTTTTAATTTTTCATCTAACTCATTTTCTTTTTCTTTTACAATATCTAAGATTTTGATACTTAGAAAACCATTTATTCCTTCATTTATTAGACTATATAATTGTATATTTATTTTTCTAATATCTTTAATTAATTTTATAGTTTTTCTATTAAAAAATAATGTTACTAAAAATCCTAATAGATAAAGTCCCAAAATTAATAAAGTTACATTAACATTTACAATCATCATAAATACTGCAATTATAGTAAATCTACCTAATCCCAAGAAAAACATTTCTGCAACAATGTCAGCAAATAGTCTTCCTGCTAGATTTACATCATTATTTAAAAATTGCAAAATAGTCCCTGTTTCATTATAATCATAAAACTTAGTGTTAACTTCTTGTAATTTACTAAATATTTTTTCTCTTAAATTTCCTTGTATTTTTCTCTCTAATATACATCTAATTTCACAATGTTTTAATACTAAAAAATATTCAACTATTAAATATACCATATATAAAATCGAAAAAAATATTAGGCCTTTTATATTTCCTGTTGGAATTTCTACATCTAAAACTTTTTCAATTATTC
The DNA here is from genome assembly GCA_948441945.1 of uncultured Clostridium sp. Classification (GTDB taxonomy): domain Bacteria; phylum Bacillota; class Clostridia; order TANB77; family CAG-508; genus CAG-269. Next base: position 16,099 of record CAOJQV010000013.1, read on the forward strand.
TTGGTAGAATTATAATCTCTGAAAGCTCTGTAAATTCTACAACTATAAATAGAATAATAAATTGCTTATGATAGCCTGTATCTTTATACATTTCTTTTATCTTACTTAATATATTTCTCATTTTAAATCCTATATAATATTTTCCTTTATTTTAATTAAATTATTATAATCTGTATTTTCTTCTATTAATTGTGTATGATGTCCCGTAAAAGTTGTTTTTCTATTGATAAATATAACTTTATCTACATCATTTGTAATTTCTAAGTCATTACTTATAAATATAATTGTCTTATTGTTATATTTATTTTTCATATTGTTTAAAATTCTTTTCTTAGTTAAATTATCTACTTTATTAAGTGCTTCATCTAAAATTATAATTGGCTTCTCATTTATTAATCCTCTTGCAATACATATTCTCTGTTTTTGACCTCCTGATAGTTTTACACCATTTTCTCCAATTAAAGTTTTATAATGTTCTTTAAATCTTGTAATGTCATAATATATTTCACAATTTTTTGAGACTTCTTCTATTTTCTCAATATTATGATTTTTTAATAAAGATATGTTTTCTAATATACTTCCTGAGAATAAATACGATTCTCCTAAAATTAACTCTAAATATTTCCTTATATTGCTTTTGTTTGATATTTTTAAATTATGATTGTTAATATAGATGTTTCCATCATAGTCATAAAAACCTAACATTGCTTTTGCTATAATACTTTTTCCGCTTCCATTGTCTCCAATTATTGCTACTTTTTCTCCTCTTTTTATTATGAAGTTTAGATTTTCTAAAACTTTAACTTTATTTATGTATATATTTACATTACTAAAAATAATATCTCCATCTAAATCATATTCTTCTTTTGAATTATCTTCTTCCTCTAATTTTATAATTTTATTTAATCTCTTTACTGTTACGCAAAAGTTATTTATACTCTCCATATTAGCACCTAATTTTAACATGCAATTAAATATGTTATAAGTTAAACTCATAATTGCACTTAATGCTCCTAATGTCATTTTTCCTTTTATGACTGATATTCCACATATTATATAAAGTATTGGTGTATTAAAATATGTTATATGGTCACTTAATATCTCATAAAATAGTGCTAGCTTCACTACTTTTACTGATGTATCTGTAACATCATTATTTAATTTTTTATATTTTTCCTTTTCATTTTCTTGTTTATTTAAAATTCTTATAAATTTAAAGTTATTTATATTTACTAATGTATGTTTTAATAGCTTTTTCTTTTTTGTTATAAGTTCGTCAACTTTTATATTTAACTCTTTGAAATACCATATTGAAAACAATATCATAATACTAATAACTATAAATAAGTAAATTAAAATAATTGCATCCATTTTTACGCTTTCTCTAAAAATAAATACTCCTAAAAATATAGTATCTAATATTAGATTAAATTGATTGTAAAAAAAGCTAGCACATACTTCTGCATCATCATTTATTCTTTGTAATAACTCTTCTTTATCTGTTGAATTATAACTTTTATATTCCAAGTTTAAAATGTGTTTATATAAGCTAATCTTTAGGTTTTTTATGATGTTTAATTTGAATTTACTTGTTATTCTGTTTCTAACATGGTTTATTATCATAAGAGCAATGTTAAAAATAACAATTCCTATAATAAATATTATTAAATTGTTAATTTGATTAGAGCTTAATATTGTTCTCATATATTCAGGTATTGTTTCATTATTTTTAAACAATACTACATCTATTGTGTATTGTATATACCTTGCAATTTCAAGTGTAATATACGAACATAATATACTTGAAATCATCAAAAATAAAATATACCTTTTTGTTGATGCTAAAGCTATATTCAATATATTTTTCTTCATTTTTAAATCCTTTTAAAATTTTAGATTAATCTCTTGTTCTTTGTTTTCAAGATTACTTAAATAGTCTATACCTTCATCTATATAATCAATATGGAATCTGTATATTCTCTTTCATTTATAGTAAAGTTATCTATTTTCATAATTATTACCTTTTTATATTATAGTATGATTTGATTTAAATGATTAAACTTTTTAGATTCCAGTTTTGTTTATATTGCTTTTGATAAAATTATAGAAGAAGAACAACTTTAAATTTGTTCTTCTTTTATAGGAATATATATATAACAATTATTATTTGTATATAACTCAAAACTAAAATTTTCGTCAACATTATAATTTGTAGACTGTAACCATTGTTTATATATTGTATTTTCTGTATCTACTATATCTTTTTGTTCTCGTGAGCCTACTTCAAATACTGCATATTTCCCTTTTGGTATAACAAATTCTTCAGCTCCATCAAATTTTTCTATGCTTCCTACATAATAATTTTTAGTCATACCATCCTCTGTTGATATTCCATACATACCAATTTCATTAAATTTTTTATGTAGTCCATTTTCTTTTATCTCTGTATATAAATTTCTTATTTTGAATAATAAATCATCTTTTCTAATGGCTGATACTCCTACACAATATACAACGATATCATTTATTTCTCTAATTTTATAATTAAGTTTTTGGCATAATTCATTGTTATTATTAAAGTTTATAATTGGAAACAATGTATAACTTTCATTCGACGTTTTACATTCATTTGGCGTAATTCCAAACATATTTTTAAATGCTCTTGAAAAAGATATTGCTGAATCATATCTATATTTAACTGCTAAATCTACTATTTTTATATCTGTTGTTTTTAGTTCTTCATAAGCTTTGCTTAGTCTTCTTTTTCTTATATATTCAGATATTGATATATTAGTTAAAAACATAAATATTCTTTGTAATGAATATTCTGATACACCTACTATTTTTGCTAATTTTTTATAATCAATATCTTCTGTTAAATTTTCTTCTATATATTCTATCATTTCATTTAAATATTCAAAGTTCATTTTTTCTCCTCTTTTAAATTCTTTCTTCTTAATTGACCACATGCAGCATCAATATCAGAACCAAGTTCTCTTCTAATTGTTGCAACAATTCCGTGGTCATTTAAATAGTCTCTAAATTTTATAATATTCTCATTTGAACTTTTTGTATAAATTCCATTTTCAATTTTATTTATTGGAATCAAATTAACATGACAAAGCATTCCTTTTAACAGTTTCACAAGTTCTTTAGCATCATCTAAATTATCATTGCTGTCTTTGGCTAGTGCATATTCAAAAGATATTCTTCTGTTTGTTTTAGTTATGTAATCTTTACAAGCTTGTATTAATTCTTCAATTGGAAAAGCTTGATTTACTGGCATCATACTACTTCTTTTTTCATTATTAGTAGCATGTAAAGAAATTGATAATGTACATTGAATATTTTCTTCTGCTAACCTATAAATTCCTGGAACTAATCCACTTGTAGATATGCTAATATGTCTTGCTCCTATATTTAATCCTTTTTGATTATTAATTATTCTAATTGCATTTACAACATTAGAATAATTATTTAAAGGCTCTCCTATCCCCATAAAAACAACATTAGAAATTCTGAATCCTGTATCTTGTTCAACAGCCAAAATCTGTTCAACAATCTCACCAGAAGTTAGACTTCTTACAAAATTAATTCCAGTTGATGCACAAAACTTACACCCCATTTTACAGCCAATTTGTGAAGATACACAAATGCTATAACCATGATGATAGCTCATTAATACTGTTTCAATTGCATTTCCATCCAATACATCAAATAAATACTTAATAGTTCCATCTTTTGACTCTTGCTTTCTTAGAATTTTATAATTACACATATTATAATTATTTTTTAATTTTTCTCTTAATTCTAATGATAAATTAGTCATATCATCAAAGTTTTTAACTTTCTCCTGATATATCCACTTAAATATTTGCTCAGCTCTAAATGACTTTTCTCCTATTTCTATTAGTTCTTTCTTTAAATCTTCTAAATCATAATTTTTTATATTTTTCATAGCATCTCCCATTGTCCCAAATGTCCCAAAAGGGACGTTTACCTGTGGGACATTTTTTTTAATGTGTCAAATGTACCCGTCCCTCTTGGCACATTACACAAATTCTTCCCATACTAAATTTGCAAAATCTAGTCCTTTATTAGTTAACTTTATATTATCTAAATCAATCTCTACTAAACCTTCTTTTACTAACTTTTCTAGCTCTTTTCTAAATAAGTAAATTGGATTTTCTGTAAATTTTTCTTTAAATTTATTTACACTAATTCCATCTAATATTCTTAATCCTAAAAGCATATATTCTTTTCGCATGTCCTCTTTTGCTTGTTGTTCTTCTTCTACTTTTTTAATACCATTACTTGGTGTTCGTAAATATTCTTCTAAATCGTAAGTATTTGAGTATCTAGTTCCATTTATGTACGAATGTGCAGCTAGTCCAAATCCAATATATTGTTTTTGTTTCCAGCAATTTAAATTGTGTTTTGACTCAAAGCCTGTTTTTGCAAAATTTGATATTTCATAATGCTTATATCCTTTTAGTTCTAAAAAGTTTTTTGTATAGTGATATTGATTTCTTTCTTCATCTTCATCAGGTAAAACTATTTCACCTTTAGTTATTTTTCTTTCAATTTCTGTACCTTCTTCTATTATTAAAGAATATACAGATATATGATTTGGCTCTGACTTTAAATTTGTTATATTTTCTAAACTTTCTTTTAGATCTGATATTGTTTGATTAGGCAGTCCTAGCATCAAATCTACATTTATACTTTCAAATCCTACTTCTCTTGCCCAATTATAAGTATTTAAAAATTGCTCATAATTATGAATCCTACCAATTTTTTCTAACAATACATCTTTTGTACTTTGAAGTCCTATACTAAGCCTATTTATTCCACAGTTTTTATACAATTGTAGATTATTTTTAGTAACAGTTCCTGGGTTTACTTCAATTGTTATTTCTACTTTACTGCTATTTTCTATTTTTCCATACTCTAAAATTTTCTCTAAAATCATTTTTATTAATTCAGGCTTTATAGATGAAGGTGTTCCTCCACCAAAATAAATTGTTGTGATTTCGTTATCTTCTAATAATTTTTGATTTTCTTCTATTTCTTTTATTAGTTTTTTTATATATTCTTCTTGTTTCTCATATTGATTTGGGTATGATACAAAATCACAATATGAGCATTTTTTTATACAAAAAGGGATATGAACATAAACTCCTAATTCCAATTTTGTATTTCCTCCTATTCATTTGCAATTTGAATAATCTTTTTTAATCTATAATTTACGCCTGATTTTCCAATTGGATTTTTTAGTTTTTTGCCTAGCTCTACTAAAGATATGTCTGGATATTCTAGCCTTAGTAATGCAATTTCTTTTAGATTATCATCTAATTTATTAAATCTATTTGTTACTTGTAAATTTCTAATTGCATCTATTTGCTCTACTGATGCATTTAGTGTTTTATTTAGGTTTGCAGTTTGACAATTTACAATTCTATTTACTTTTCCTCTCATATCTTTTTGGACACGGATATCTTCAAATTTTAATACACTATTATTTGCTCCTAATAAGGCAATGAACTTTGCAATTTCTTCTCCGTCTTTAAAATAAATAGAGAATTTATTTTCTTGTTCAAATTTTTTGCAGTTTATATTAATTTGTTTTAAAAGAGAATATAAATTTTCCATATTTTCTTTGTTTGATAAATTAATTTCTAGATGATATGTTTTGTCTGGATTATTAATTGAACCTGCTCCTAAAAAAGTGCCTCTTATAAATGCTCTTTTTTGACTATCTGTTAAATTTTCTAGTGTATCTTTAAATATTTCATTGTTTTTTTGCTTAAATGTGATGACAAAAGATTTCCCATCAAATTCTATATTATGGTTGATGTCTAAATTTTTTAGTAATTTTGAAAATCGATTAATATTATATTCACTTTCAGTTGCATATCGAATATTGTTCTTATTTAAACTTGCATTTTTTGAAACTAAATATCCAATTAATTCAAATCTAATTTCATCTTTTTTATTTAAATTATTTATTTTGCTAAGTTCTTCTTTTAAATCTGATGAAAATGACATTTTTTCCTCCTTATTTCATTTCTGCTATAATAATTCTGTCTATTCCATATAAATCTTTTTTTGAGTATATATTTTTAAATGTTTCTTCTTTTTCAATTAGTTTAATAACTTCATCTTTTTGATTATATCCTATTTCCAAACATAAATATCCTTCTGATACTAGATATTTATGAGCTTCTTTTATAATTTTTTTATAAAAATCTAATCCATCTTCTCCTCCATCTAATGCTATTAGAGGTTCTTTTTTTACTTGTTCTTCTAAATTTTCTATATCGTTTCTTTTAATATAAGGTGGATTTGAAACAATTATATCAAATTTTTGTGATTCTAAATTAGAAAATAGGTCTGAACTTATAAAAGTGATTTGTTTTTCTACTTCATTTATTATAGCATTTTTTTTAGCAATTTGTAGAGCTTTTTTACTAATATCTACTGCTGTTATTTCACAATTGGGCAAATATTTTGCAAGAGAAACCCCAATTGCTCCGCTTCCTGTGCATAAGTCTAATATTTTTTTAGAATTTATCTTTTTAGAGATTTCTATTACTTCTTCTACTAATATTTCTGTGTCTTGTCGCGGAATTAAAACATTCTCGTCTACAAAAAAGCTTAATTTCATAAATTCTTTTTGATGTGTTATATGTTCTATTGGATAGCCTTTTTCTATTTTATCTATTTCATTAAAATATTGTTCTTCTTGTTTTTCTTCTAATTTTAGCAAATCGTTTACTATTATGTATTGTCTTGTTTTGTCTAATATAAATTGCATTATTAGTCTTGCTTTTAGTTTTGGAGATTGTATTCCAGCTCTATTTAATTTTGTTGTTGCTTCTTCTATTGCTTCTTGTATTGTCATATAACCACCTCTTTATATTGGTATTTTACCACTTTTAGGCTATTTTTTCAATATACTTGAAATTTATATTTTTATACCTCAAAAGACCCAAGACACAAATCTGCGTCAAGGGTCTTTTGATTGTTGGATTAGCGGTTGATGCTCCACTTAATGTAGAATATGATAGGTGAACTATTTCTTAGCTCCTTTATATCAAGCCCAGTATATTCGAACTTGATTGTAGGAGATATAGAATTGAGCTTCTCTATTATCTCTTCCACCTGTTTTTCCATTTCTACATCTGAGCCATTTTTACTGATGTTAATACCAAATTGGGTAGGTGTTATTTCTAACTGAAATTTTTTTGGAACTAGCCCATTTTCAACAACCTGAACTACATCTGCCTCGCAAAGTTGCCAAACCAGCTTAGTAGCTTGGAACTTCTGAAACACTGTCCACTTATACTGACCTTCTATCCTTTTAGTTAGGTCATTCACAATAAGCATTAACTTCTTTTTTAGAATATCACACCGCTCAACAAGTTCTAATCTTCTTTCTGTCATAATTTCTTCCTCCTTATTCTTCTTCCTCAATTCGAGGCTTATTATTCAACAATAGTTCTATAATTAATTATAATTTATTTTACATAAAATGTCAACTTTTAATTATACCCATTAATAAATATCCACATACACAACAAACAATACTAATAACAAAATCATATATCGTTAAAATATCAGGAAATAACACAAAAATTGAACCCATGCTAAATCCTATTATAGAAAACATTGTTTTTTCATAATGATTTTCCAATAATCTTTTTATAATTTTCATAAACACTAAACTGCCTACAACTACACCAATTAGCATTGGAATTAAAATTGGAAAATATAAATTTGAAACTGAATTTAAGTAATAAGAATATGTACCTAATAACATTAAAATGATTGTACTGCTAACTCCTGGAACAACTATACCAATAGACATTAAAAATCCACTTAATGTTAAATATAAGAAGCTAACACTTTCTAAATTTCTAATTTGCAACTTTTTCTCTAAATAAACCATAAATGTACCAATAGCAAAAGTAATTAAAAAATAGATAATGTTTTGCTTTTTCCACTCTTTTTTTGCTATCTCATTTTTAAGTAAAATTATTACTCCTCCAAATATAAGTCCTACAAAAATAGATTTTGTTTGCATTGTATATTTAGATAATAGGTACTGCAATAATTTGCTAAATTCAATTAAACCTATTAAACCTCCTAATGCAATTGGACATAAAAAAGCAAAATTCTTTTTAATATCATGAAAAAAATTCAATACACTATCTAATAATAAATCATAAATTCCAAATATGACGCATAAAACTCCGCTACTAATACCTGGTAAAATGCAACCTGCACCAATTAAGATTCCTTTAAAAAAGTTTTTTATAAATTTCATACTTTCCTCCTAATTAATTTTATGTGCTAATATGAAATTTATTATTTATTCTAATTTTTACAAGCTTTTACCTTGATAATTCTATTATCTTTGAATTTTTGTATTTTGTATGTTACTTTTTCTGTTTCTATTACTATATCTTTTTCTTTATCGTTTGGAATTCTATTTAATTCCATTAACAAATATCCTGAAATTGTATCATATTCTCCTTCTGGTAAGTCAATCTCTAAAATTCTTTCTACTTCATGAATTGAAAGCTCTCCATCTAACATATAAGTATTATTATCTATTTTCTTATATTTAGATTCTTCAACATCATATTCATCATATATTTCTCCTACTATCTCTTCTAATATATCTTCCATAGTAATAATACCTGCTGTTCCGCCATATTCATCAATTGCTATTGCTATTTGTTTTTTACTTTTCTTTAGTTCTTTAAATGCATCATCTATATAGATACTCTCTAATATAAAAGTTGCTTCTCTTGCAATGTTTTTAAGTTTTGTATTTTTATTCTTTTGAGTTAATAACATATCTTTTAAATAAACAATTCCTTTTATATTATCTATATTTTCTTCATAAACTGGAACTCTACTATATCTTGTATCTTCATTTAATAAGTCAATTGCTTCACTTATTGTAAGTTCCATGTCTAATGCATATACTTGTGTTCTAGGAATCATTATTTCTGAAACAAGTCTATCATTAAATTCAAATATATTATTAATCATTTCTTTTTCGCCTGTTTCAATTGTTCCTTTTTCTTCTCCTACATCTACCATCATTTTTATTTCTTCTTCACTAACTTGTTCCTCTTCTTCTCCTGTCACTCCAAAAATACTAGATATTATATTTGTAGAACATGTTAATAACTTAACAAATGGTATAGTTATAGTTGATAATATCCTTATAAAAGTTACTGTTAAAAAAGCTAGTTTTTCTGAGTATTTCATAGCAATTCTTTTTGGAACTAATTCTCCAAATACTAAAGTAAAATAAGATAGTATCAGTGTAATTATAACAATTGAAATCTGTCTCCATTGTGCTATTGAGATAACTGAAATTGCAGAATATAACTTTGGTGCTAATATATCTGCAAACGCATCTGAAGCAAAAGCACTTGATAAAAATCCAGCTAGTGTAATTCCTATTTGTATTGTTGCTAAAAATTTACTTGGGTCCTTTAACATTTTTTGTATCTTTATAGCTTTTTTATTTCCTTCTTTTGCTTTAAGTTCTATTTTTACATCATTTAATGAAATAAATGCTATTTCTGTAGCTGCAAAAAAAGCATTTAATGCTATTAAAATAATTAATACTAAAATTTGAACTCCCATAATATCCTCCATTTTTATATTATATGTTGTTTTTTTTATTATATCCTTTGAGATTAAATAATAACACTTAAATTTCCAGGGGTCAAGCACTTTTTAATTTTTTTTACATATAATCAATATAGATAGATTTGGAGGTAATTTATGTTAGAAACTCTTTGTAGTATAGGAATTATGGGTTTTTTCCAGTTTCTAAAAGTTGCTGTTTTTACAGTTGGTTATATTTCTGGAAGTAATCTATTTCCTGAACCTTTAACAAGTGAAGAAGAAAAGATATACCTACAACAAATGAAAAATGGAGATGAAGAAGCTAGAAATATTTTAATTGAAAGAAATTTGAGATTAGTTGCTCATGTTGTTAAAAAATATTCAAATACAAAAATAGAACAAGATGATTTAATTTCAATAGGAACTATTGGTCTAATTAAAGGAATTAATAGCTTTAATGTTGATAAAGGTTCTAAGCTTAGTACTTATGTATCAAGGTGTATAGACAATGAAATTCTTATGTATTTGCGTTCTACAAAAAAATTAAATGCAGAAGTATATTTAAATGAGCCTATTGGAAAGGATAAAGATGATAATATTGTAACTTTGCAGGAGGTTCTTGAAAATGATGAGAGAACTATTGAAGATGAAGTTGATTTAAAAATGAAAATTAAAAAGTTATATTCTAAAATAAGTGAAATTTTGAAAGATAGAGAGAAAACTATAATTGAATTAAGATTTGGATTAGATGGTCATAAGCCTAAAACTCAACATGAAATAGCAGAAATGCTTGGAATTTCACGTTCTTATGTATCTAGAATTGAAACAAAAGCTATTAGTAAGCTACATAAAGAATTAAAAGAATAATTATTTTTATAAAATCAATACTATTATTTTAACATATACAATATAAAAAATCAAATAGCAAAAAATTTAATAAAATGAGAATAAATTATTTTAAGTAAGATAAAATAATATAAACAATATATAATCATTTTTATAAGTTTGTTTTTTATTTGAATCTATTATATTTTTATGCTAAAATATATTTAGTCTAACAAAGATATATTAAATAGTTATTAATTTACCCTGCATAGTGCGTGTAGACAGAATTTTTAGAACCTACAAGTTTTTAAGAGGAGCCGATCTCATAAATATGGCGTGCATGCTTGCATTTATGTAAGAAGCCCATGAGTATTTTGGTAGGCACCCACCTGTGAAGAGCAGGTCCTTAAAAATTCAAGACATCTTACGGCTAAGGCGGGGATTTTTTTATTTTTATAAAAAAAAATTAAACACTCATTTTATTATGAGTGTTTTTTGGTTGGAGTGTTCTTATAGGAACTTTCACAAAATGTTGAAAAATCAATAATTACATGGGACACAAGAAAGTGTATTTACTTATTTTCAAAAATTTGTTTTGTTCGCTTGTATTTTAGTAAATAATGTTGTATAGTTGTAAGCATAGAGAATGAGAATAAGCAGTGTGAGTGCTACCACTTTACATACACTGGATCTATGTCAAGTTTTTAGACACATTTCTGTGGCTCTCATTTTCTATTTTTATTATACATTCATTTCTTTGTTTTGTCAAATATAACTTTGCGAGTTGCGCCTATCAGAGAAATTGTAAGTTACAATCTAACTTTCTATATTATTTACAAGAATTGAATTTATTCCGTTATTCCTTAAAATATCAATAGTATCTTGCCTATCGTCTATAAATAATATTTCTTCTAACTTACAATCATTAAGTTTTTGTATTATTTTTACACCATCAACTTTTAATTCTTGAGAAGCAGTAGATATAACTTCAATATCATCACCATAATATTTATTAATAAAGGATTGTTTTGCTTTTAAATGAAATGAAAATTTCATTCCTGATAAGCAATACATTTTAATACCTTTAGTTCTTAAATCAATAATAAAATTATATAATGGTTCTGATTTTATACACGTTTCAATATCTTCATAAAAAGTATTTGGGTTTTGATAAGCATTTAAATAATAACCTAGATATTTATCTTCACTTTCTCTACGATGTTTACAAAAATCTTTATCTTTATGTACTGCTAATGTATCATCAAAATCAAAAATAACTACTTTAATATTTTCTAAATTAATATTTTTTATTTTCATATTTTACCTCTACTATTACTATTTTTATTGATAATTATACTAGATTTTGTAAGGCTTTACAATAACTTTAACTATTTTTTTTTAATTAGTAAGAAGCTATGTAGATGAGAGTGTGGCAAAACGATAGTGACAGCCACGCTACCTATATGTAATACGGGAGTAACTTTAAATAAAGAAAACTATATAATACAGATATATCAGTAAATACAAGAAAAGGTATAAATGTAAAATACTTAAGCTAAATTATCAGCATAAAATAAAAAATGTTCTTATGGAGCGCTAAATCCCATAAAAACATCTATACTGGTAGCGACGGTGGGATTTGAACCTACGACCTGCCGGGTATGAACCGGATGCTCTAGCCAACTGAGCTACGTCGCCATATTCAATTGCGATATTTATTATATATTTAGTTTGTAGATTTGTCAAGATGAAAATACAAGAAAATCAAATTTCTTGTATTTTATCTTCCTTCAAAACTTTTTTCTTCTACTACTTCTTTTTCAGTTCTTTGTACCTCTATTCTTCTATCTTGAACTTTTGCATTAACTTTATTTGTACCAAATGCAGATTTTTTATCAACAGGTGGTTTTAGCATGTCTAATAAATCATTAATACGTCCAGTATCTCCAGCTGCTTCAATCTTTTTTATTTCTTCTTCTATTTTTGATTCTTCTTTATTTCCATTACCTGCTAAAGTTTCCCAAATTATTAATAAAGGATTTTTTCCTTTTACATTTACATTTACATTCATATTCATATTCATATTTTTACCTCTTTTTAACAAATATATGCTTATTATAACATATTTCTCTGTAAATATCAATACTTTTATAATATTTTTTATGTATACCTGTTTTAGAAAAATTTTGCTAGTATCTCACTACATCTCTTAGATGCTAATTTTACAAATTCATCAAATACTATAGCATTATTCCCATTTGGAGTATCAGATATACTTTTAATTACAATAAAAGGTATTTTGTCTAAATAACACACTTGAGCAATTGCTGCACCTTCCATTTCTACACAGTCTGCATTAAATTTTGAGCGTATTTTATCTTTCATTTTTATATCTGTACAAAATATATCACCAGATGCTATTGTTCCTACATTTATTTTATAAGATTTATCTTCAATTTTATTTGCTGAATTTCTAAATTTATCTATTAATTCTTTATCTGTGTATATATAATCACCTACACCTGTTATATATCCTTTATTATGATTAAATGCTGTTATATCAAAATCATGTTGTATTAATTTATCTGCAATAACAATATCTCCTATACTTAGTTCTTCATTTAATGCTCCTGCTGAACCAACATTAATTATCTCTTTTACGTCTAGTTTATCTATTAATATTTGAGTTGTTCTTGTTGCATTAACTTTACCTACTCCAGATTCAACAATAATTATATCTGTTTGATTTATGCATCCTTCAAAATATTGTATATTGTAAATTTCTTTTTTGTTTATATTAGTCATTATTTTTAATATTTCGTCAAGTTCTTCTTTCATTGCTACTATAATTCCTGTCTTTTTCATATTGTTTCCTCCGTTTCAATTTTTATTATTATACTATCAATTTTATACATAATCAAGTTTTCTTCAAAAATAAAAATGTGCCAAAAAGGGACGTCCCCTTTGGCACACTTTTTATTAATTATTGTAATTCAACAACAGCTCCAACTTCTGCAAATTTAGCTTTTAAGTCTTCTGCTTCTTCTTTAGAAACGTTTTCTTTAACTGTTTTTGGTGCTCCATCTACTAAGTCTTTAGCTTCTTTTAATCCTAATCCTGTAGCATCTCTTACTACTTTGATTACTTTAATTTTTTGGTCTCCAGCTTCTGCTAATACAACATTGAAAGATGATTTTTCAGCTGCTGCATCTCCTCCAGCTACTGCTCCAGCTACTGGTGCAGCTGCTGCTACTGCAGATACTCCAAATTCTTCTTCTATAGCTTTTACTAAGTCTGCTAATTCTACTACTGTCATTTTTTTGATTTCTTCAATCATTTCTTCTTTACTCATTTTAAAATCCTCCTAAATATTTTTTATTTTTATTCTACATTTATTTACTTAAAATTAAGCTTCTGCTTCTGCTGTAGATTCAGTTGCAGAATTTGTTTCTTTTTGAACTCTTACTTGGTCAATTGCAACTGCAAATTTTTGAATATTTGCAAGCAATGCTCCAGCAAGCATAGATAGTAATGTTTCTTTTGATGGTAGTTTTGCAATTGTTACAATTTCTTCTGCTGTCATTACTTTTCCTTCTAAAACTCCACCTTTAATTTTGTAATATTCGTTATTTTTTGTAAATTCATAAATTGTTTTAGATGGTTCTAAGTAGTCTTCTGCTGTCATTATAACTGCTGTTGGTCCTACTAACTTGTCTTCTAATCCTTCTATTCCAGCCTCTAATAATGCTCTTTTTGTTATATTGTTTTTAATAACTGAATATTCTGCATTACATTTTCTTAAATCAGCTCTTAGATTTGTTACATCTTCAACATTTATTCCTCTGTAATCTGTTAAAAGTACTAATTTAGCTTCTTTTATTTTATTAGCTAATTTTGTTACTTCTTCTTTCTTTTGATTTAAAATTTTTTCACTTGCCACTTCTTTTCACCTCCTGATTTTTTCATGTATCAAATTAAATTTAAAAACACTCTTTATATCCTAAACCAAGATTATAAAGAGTGCTTTAATACACTTATACTTATAACCTCGGTAGGACTTATTTTATTTTGCCTACTGTCTTTGGCTTAATTTATTCTATTTTTGAGCTATGAAAATTCCAGGTCCCATAGTTGTTGTTACAGAAATACTTCTAATATATTGTCCTTTTGCTGATACTGGTTTTGCTTTAATAATAGCATTCATTATTGTTTCATAGTTTTCAGCTAATTTATCTGTTCCAAAAGATACTTTTCCAAATCCTAAGTGAATAATATTTGTTTTGTCTAATCTATATTCTACTTTACCAGATTTAATTTCATTAATAGCTTTTGTAACATCCATTGTAACTGTTCCTGATTTTGGGTTTGGCATTAATCCTTTTGGTCCTAATACTTTACCTAATCTTCCTACAACTCCCATCATATCTGGTGTTGCAACTACTACATCATAATCAAACCAGTTTTCATTTTGAATTTTTGGTATTAATTCTTCTGCTCCAACAAAGTCTGCTCCTGCTTTTTCTGCTTCTTCTGCTTTTGGTCCTTTTGCAAATACTAATACTTTTTGTGTTTTTCCTGTACCATTTGGAAGTACTACTGTACCTCTTACTTGTTGGTCTGCATGTTTTGAGTCTACTCCTAATTTAACATGTAATTCAACAGTTTCATCAAATTTTGCTTTTGGCATTTTTTCAATTATTTCTAAAGCTTCTTTGATTTCATATTCTTTGTTTTTTTCAACTAATTTTGAACTTTCAGCATATCTTTTTGCTAATTTTTTCATTTTTTTACCTCCTTTGGTTCTAACGAGCTATGCTCTCCCAATTATTATAATTATATAAAAATGTATATGTTGACAATTTTAGATTGTTTAGTCAACAACTACTACACCCATAGAACGAGCGGTACCTTCAACCATACTCATAGCTGTTTCTAATGTAGCAGCATTTAAGTCTGGCATTTTTTGTTCAGCTATTGCTTTTACTTGTTCTTTTGTTATTTTAGCAACTTTATCTTTATTTGGTTTTCCTGAACCTTTTTCGATTTTTATTGATTTTTTAATTAGAACTGCAACTGGTGGAACTTTTGTTATAAAGTCAAATGATTTATCTTTATAAACTGTTATTACAACTGGTATAATCATTCCTGGTTGGTTTGCTGTTCTATCATTAAATTCTTTTACGAATTGCATAATGTTAACACCGCTTGAACCTAATGCTGGTCCTACTGGTGGTGCTGGTGTTGCTTTACCAGCTTCAATTTGTAATTTAATATAATTTGAAATTTCTTTTTCTGCCATTTTATTGGCACCTCCTCTAATTTTTGCATATTATTGAACTTTTTTAACTTGAGAGAATTCAAGTTCTACTGGTGTCTCTCTTCCAAACATAGATACTAGAACTTTTACTTTATGTTTTTCTTTATTAATTTCTTGAACAGTTCCTACAAAGCCTTCAAATGCTCCATTCATTACTTCAACTTGTTCATTTAATTCATAATCAACATTTATTTGAGATTCATCAAATCCCATATTTCTAATTTCATCATCTGTTAATGGAATTGGGTCTGTTCCTGAACCAACAAATCCTGTAACACCTCTTGTATTTCTTACTATATACCAAGTTTCTTCTGTTACAATCATTTTGATTAAAACATATCCTGGAAAAACTTTCTTTAAGTTAGTCTTTCTTTTTCCATCTTTTATTTCTATTTGTTCCTCCATAGGAACTATGATGTCAAAGAAATATTCTTCTAGTTCTCTATTTTTTATAGTCTTTTCTAAGTCTGTTTTTACTTTATTTTCGTATCCTGAATATGTATGCACAACATACCATCTAGGATTCATATCATAATCTTTTTGAGACATTTGTTTAGGCCTCCTTTGATTTCTTATTTAATTATTATTCTTGTACAGTATTACTTTCTTCTGCTGTATTTTCACTACTGTTTATATTATTTGCTTCATCTATTATTACATTTTCTTCTGCATTTACTGTATTTTCGTTTGACGCTGAATTACTTACATGTTGTTTAATTTTGTCAATACCATATTCATTAATTAATTCAAATGTAAAGTCTAACGCAAATACAATAATTGTAGTTATTACTACAATTGCTAATACTGCTACTGTATTATTAAATAACTGTTTTGGTGTTGGCCAAATTACTTTTTTTATTTCTGCTTTAAAACTTTTCATAAAGCTTGTTTTATCTTTATTATTTTTATTTTCTTTTTTAGCCATTTTGTTTCCTCCCTAAAATAGCTTTTGTCTTATTTTATCTTTTTATTTTGTTTCTTTGTGTGTTGTACGTTTTTTACAAAATTTACAATACTTAACTAATTCCAATCTATCAGTATTATTTCTTTTGTTTTTTGATGTCATATAATTTCTGTTTTTACATTCTGTACATTCTAATATTATATTTTCTCTTGGTCCTTTTGCTGCCATTTTAATACACCTCCGAATTACCATACTTTTATTTTTAAACGATGTGACCGTATGTCCGTAATATACATACGCTAAAATATTTTACCACTTTTTTCCGTTTATGTCAATGAATTTAATTAAAAAAGATTCTAAATTTTTTAAATTTCTTGTCATAATTTTATTTTTTCTTTTTCTTTACAGAAAAGCCGAATTTTCCTAGTTTCTTCCCCATTGAATAATATCCGCCATTTGCATAAGAAATTAAGTTACATTTAGATATATCAAATGCACCTTTTTCATCTATATACTTTTTATCACTATTAATTGCTAATACCTCTGCAATAAACATAGTATGACTTCCTAGTTCTTTTATTTCTTTCACTTTACATTCTACAGAAACTGGACTTTCTTTAATCATTGGACATTGAACAAAATTTGCTTTTTCTTTATGCAAATTCATTTCTTTAAATTTATCTACTTTTTCTCCACTTTTTACACCACACCAATCAGTTGCTTTTACTAAGTCTTTTGTAGTTAAATTAATTACAAATTCTCCTTGTTTTTTTATTAATTTGTAAGAATATCTTGTTGGTCTAACTGATATGTATACCATAGCTGGATTTGTGTTTATAATCCCTGTCCAGGCTACTGTTATTATGTTTGATTTTTCCATTGTCCCACAACTTACCATTACTGCTGGTATTGGATATAAAAATGTTCCTGGTTTCCATGTTACTTTACTCATTTCTTATCCCCTTAATATATAACTTAAAAAATAGAAAGACTACAAATTAATACTTTCAATAAATTTCTAATACTAATTTCTGGTCTTTCCTTAAAATAAAAAAATCTAGCGACAACCTATCTTCCCAGCAGGGTAACCCACAAGTATTTTCGGCACACTTAGG
>CAOJQV010000014.1 GCA_948441945.1 uncultured Clostridium sp.
AACAGGTCAAATCCCACCCCTTTTTTCATTTTGTTTTTTCATATTTTTTTTTTTTATGGTCTTAAACCCCACGTCCCTATCTCCCGAGGAGGAAAAAATGCCAGACTGGACAAAGGAACAAAAACAAGCAATATACAAAAAAGACACAAACCTATTAGTAGCAGCCGCAGCAGGAAGTCGGAAAAACAGCAGTGCTAGTAGAAAGAATAATAAACAAAGCAATCAATGAAAATATAGATATTAACAAAATATTAGTAGTAACATTTACAAATGCTGCTGCTTCTGAAATGAGAGAAAGAATATTAGATGCAATATATAAAAAGCTAGAAGAAGAACCTAAAAACGAAAACTTACAAAAACAAATCACACTCTTAAATATGGCAAGTATATGCACAATAGATTCATTCTGTCTAGAAGTAGTAAAAAACTATTTTTATGAACTAGAAAATGTATCTCCAAACTTTAGAATTGCAGATACACCAGAAATTGAACTCTTAAAACAAGAAGTCCTAGAAGAACTATTTGAAAAAAAATATTTAGAAGAAGAAGAAAACTTTACAAAATTAATTAATATATATACAAGCTATCGTGATGATACACCATTAAAAGAACTAATAATTAGCATATATGATTACATAAACACAAGTCCATTTCCATTAAAATGGTTAAATGAAAAGATAGAAATGTTTAATATAGAAGACAGTTTAGACAAAGATTTTAGTGAAACTGTATGGGGAAAAGTTTTATTAAAAGAAATAGAAGATGAAATAATAGATGACATTACAATTCTTACAGATATATCAAGAGAGCTAGAAAATGATGAAGAATTAGAAATTTGGAAACAAATAATAGACTCAGATATAAAACAATTAAATAATTTGAAAAGCAATTTAAATAATTGGGATAAAGCTTATCAAATAGCAGAAAATATAAATTTTGAAACTTGGTCAAGAAAAAAAGCAAAATCAGAAACTGCTCAAGAAAAAAAGCAAAAAGCAAAAGAAATTAGAGACGAAGTAAAAGAAAAATTCAAAGACAAAAATAAGAAAATATTAATAACAGATTCTAAAGAATCAAATCAAGATATATTTGACATGTATAATATATTAAAAAAATTAGAAAATTTAATTATAGAATTTGATAAAGAATTCTCATGTAAAAAAAGAGAAAAAAACATTGTAGACTTTACAGACATTGAACATTTTGCATTAAATATATTAGTAAAAGACGTAGAAAAAATAGTAGATGAAAATGGGAATATATATGAAAAAATAATAAAAACAGAAGTTGCAAAAAAATATACAGAAAAATTTGAAGAAACAGCAATTGATGAATATCAAGATAGTAACCTAGTACAAGAATATATTTTAAAATCAGTATCAAGAGAAAATAATATATTTATGGTAGGAGATGTAAAGCAAAGCATATATAGATTTAGACAAGCCATGCCAACATTATTTTTAGAGAAATATGAAAAATATGAAAATGTAGAAGAAAATGAAAAACAAGAAAATGTACAAGGAAGAAAAATTCAATTATTTAAAAACTTCAGGAGTAGAAAAAATGTATTAGACTTTACAAACTTTATTTTTCAAAATATTATGAGTGAACAACTTGGAGAAGTAGAGTATGACGAAAAAGAATTTTTGAATTTTGGAGCAGAAGACTATAAACAAAACAATCAAAATTTAAAAACTGAAATAGACATTATAAAAATAGAAAATGAAGATAATCAAAATGAAATTGAAAAAGAAGAATATGAAGATGAAGAATTAGAAGAACAAGAAAAAGAATATATAGAAGATATTGAAATAGAAGCAAGATATGTAGCACAAAAAATAAAAAAACTTATTGAAAGTAAATTCCAAATATATGATAGAAAAAAGGAAAGTTTTAGAGATATTACATACAAAGATATTGCAATTTTACTTAGGTCAACTAAAGACAAAGCAAATGTTTTTGAACAAGAAATCATTAAGCTTGGAATGCCAGTATTTTCAGATAGCAATCAAGAATATTTGGAATCTATTGAAATTCAAACAGTTATGAGTGTACTAAGAATTATAGATAATCCAATTCAAGATATTCCATTAGTAACAGTATTAAGGTCAAATATAGGAGGATTTACAGATAATGAATTAGTTGAAATAAGGCTTTCAGATAAAAATGACAACTTTTATTATTGTATGCAAAAAGCAAAAGCTGATGTATCAAAAACACTAAGAGAAAAAATAGAAAAATTCCTAAATCAAATAGAAGAATGGAGAAAAGCACAAGAATATTTAGCATTAGATGAACTAATTTGGAAAATCTATTCAGATACAGGATTTTACAATTATGTAGGACTTATGCCAAATGGTAATTTAAGACAGGCAAACTTAAAAATGTTATTTGAAAGAGCAAAAAAATATGAAACATCAAGTTTTAAAGGTCTTTATAATTTTATTAACTTTATTGAGAAATTAAGAAATAGTACAGGAGATTTAGGTGCAGCTAAAATTATAGGAGAAAATGAAAATGTAATTCGAATTATGAGTATACATAAAAGTAAAGGGCTAGAGTTTCCAGTTGTGTTTTTAGCAAACACAAATAAACAATTTAATGAGCAAGACATTAGAAAAAATCCAATATTATTACATCAAGAAATGGGGATTGGAGTAAAATATATAGATTATACTACTCAAATAAAATATGATACATTATCAAGAGAAACATTAAAAAGCATCATTAAAAATGAAAATATTTCTGAAGAAATGAGAATATTATATGTAGCATTAACAAGAGCAAAAGAAAAATTAATAATTACTGGAATTGCTAAAAAATATAAAGACAAACTGCAAAAAATTAAGAAACAGACTGAAATATATGAAAAAAAGGACGGAAAAATAAATCCAATTTTAATAAAAAAATATAAATCATACTTAGATTGGATACTAATGGTTTATATGTATGAAGAAAAAAATTCTCAGAGTTTAATAGAGTTGAATAATATTAACTCAGAAGAAATATTAAAAACAAACATAGAAGAAATTTCAAATATAACATCAAAAGAAATATTAGAAAAAATGGATAATAAAAGCGAAAAAGAAACATTAGAAAAAATAAAAACAAAAATAGAATATGAGTATGAGAATAAATTATCAACAACAATACCAACGAAAAGTTCTGTTACAAATATGAAAGGCGAAAAAATTGAAATTACATTTGAAAAACCAAAATTTTTACAAGAAGACAAAGAAGAAAAAATAACATCTTCAAAAAAAGGAACATTAATACATTTGTGTATGCAAAAACTAAATCCAAAACAAGATTATGATTTAGAAAATGTAAAGAAATTAATTGATGAACTAGCATTTAAAGAAGTTATAACAGCAAAAGAAAAAGAAGCAATAAATCCTTATAAAATATTAGAATTTACAAAATCTGAAGTTTGGAAACAACTAAAAACAGCAAAAGAGTATTATCAAGAAAAACCATTTTATATTAATATACCAGCAAAAGAAGTTTATGAAGAAGATATAGAAGAAAATATTTTAGTGCAAGGTATTATAGATTTATATTATATAGACAAAAATGATAATTTAATATTATTAGATTATAAGACAGATTATGTTGAAGCAGGACAAGATATTGAACTGGTTAATAAATATAAAAAACAGTTAGAAATTTATAAAAAGGCTTTAGAAAGTGCTTTACATAGAAAAGTAGGCAAGATTTATATTTATTCAGTTTATTTGGGAAAAGAGATAGAAATATAATAGTTTATTGTTATTATTTTACATAAATTCAAGAAACTATTGCGCAGTTATATAAAATATGTTATAATTGAGTTATAAAAAGTATAGGAGGAAGACATTATGGCAATTATTCAAAAAGGTAAAATTCCTCACTGGGAAATTGAGGTAAAGTGTAAACTATGTAATACTAATTATACATTGGAATATAAAGATATATGGCCAATGATTGATAACAGCAAAATTACACGAGTGGCATTTATATATAAATGTCCAGAGTGTGGCTACCATATTCAAATTCCCAGGCGAAAGATAAAAAAAGAAATTCGTAAATTGCTGACGAGTGACATTTTTAATTAAAAGCAAGCAATAAGTCTCTCATAATTTTGTTGTGAGAGGCTTATTTGCATGAAAAGTTGAAAAATAAATAGAAATACTGTATAATAAAATAAAGTTATTAGAAATGGAGAAATAAATATGAGTAGAATGAAAACACTATTAACATATGCATTATTGATATTTGCATTTTTTATATTTTCAGAACTTTTAATAAACTTAAATTTAGAAACTACCTATCAAAATATAGGAAGAAAAGATAGTTTATCACAAGTAACTATATATCAAGCACAGGCGACAAAAATTAATGGTAGAATAAAAGGAAAAGTTCAAAACACTGCAGAACACAAAATAAATAACAAATATTTAAGAGTAGATTTATATTCAGAAAGAGATAATATTTTAGGAAGTAAGTACATAGATATTTCAAATTTAAGAGAAGATGAAACAAGAGAAATTGAAATATATTTTAAGTTACAAGATGTAGAATATTATGAAATAAAATTCACTGATGAAAAAGAAGAAGGTGAACTTCCAGAAATGTTAAAAGATTTAACAAAAGAAGAAGTGTTCTGGGGAACATTTATAACATTTTTAATATTCTGGTAAAAGTTTTTTTATAATATAAAAAAATCTATACAATTACGTTAGAATTTAAGTAATTGTATAGATTTTTAAGTTTAGCAAGATTAATTATTTCTAAAAGAATTTTGTTTTCTAGCTTTTCTACAAGATGTACATCTTACAGGTTGATTTTCAAAACCTTTTTCAGCATAAAATGCTTGCTCACCAGCAGTAAAAACAAATTCAGAATTACAATCTTTACAAACTAAAGTAATAGCAGTATATTCATTATTATCCATTTTTGAGACCTCCTTTTTAGATTTGAATTAAAATTTTTAACATAGACCTATCTAAAAAGAAGGGATATATATATAAAATAAAATAATTCATTGTTCTTTTTATTAGAACAATTAGCATTATAACATATAAACATTGAAGATGTCAATTAGTATGATATTTATTTAATTTCCTTTTGCATCATGTAATTTATCATGTTCAAATCCTAGTTTCTTATATAATTCTATTGCTTCTAAAACATCACTTGTAAGTCTTAATATACTAATATCCTTTGATTTTGCAAATTTAATACATTCATTTATTAAATTAATTTGAATTCCTTTTCTTCTGTAGTTCTCTAATGTAAATACATTACAAATATATCCTTCTACTCCATTTTCTGCGCACTGTGGTAGATATCTTACTATTTGTAGTCCACAAGTTGCAATTATTATATTATAATTCTTCATCATTATTACGATAATACTCTTTCCAAGAATCTTTTTGTTGGATTACCCTTAATTTTGATAATTCCTTTATATCGTCTATTTTTGCTAATCTAAACATATAAAATCCTCCTTAAATTTTTAAAATTATATCATATGCATAATTAAAAAGCAAAATATGTAATGAATAAAATTACATAAATTATTGACAAAGAAATATATATAATATAAAATACAAACAAGAGTTTTGCGGAAAAGGAAAAATTATGGAATTTATAGAAACAAAAACAATACTTCAAAAAGCAACACATAGTGAAGAATGGTTTGGAATTGACTATAATATGAATCTATATAAAGGGTGTTGTCATAAATGTATCTATTGTGACAGTAGAAGTAATTGTTATCAAGTAGAGGATTTTGACAGAGTCAGAGCAAAAAAAGATGAAATACAAATATTAAATAAAGAACTAAAATCAAAAAGAAAAAAAGGCGTAATTGGAATAGGAGCAATGTCAGATACTTATAATCCTTATGAAAAGCAATATGAAATAACAAAAAAGGCATTAGAACTAATTTCCTATTATAAATTTGGAGTATCAATAGAAACAAAAAGTAATTTAATAGTTAGAGATATAGACATATTTAAAGAAATAAATAACAAAGCAGATGTAATACTTAAATTTACAATTACATCAGCAGATGATAATTTATCAAGAAAAATAGAACCAGGAGTATGTGTTTCTTCAGAAAGACTAAAAGCAATGAAAAAATTATCAGAAAATGGACTATTTGTTGGAACATTACTAACACCAATAATTCCATTTATAACAGATTCAGAGGAAAATATTAGAAATGTAATAAGATTATCATATAAAAACGGAGCAAAATTCGTATTTTCAATGGGTGGAGTTACCTTAAGAGAGAATCAAAGAGAATATTTTTATGAACAATTAGATAAAACATTTCCTAAACTAAAAGAAAAATATATAAAACAATATGGAAATAACTACTTTTGCTATCCACTAAATAAAAATTTGGAAAAAATATTTAAAAAAGAATGTGAAAAATATGGACTACTATATAGAATGAGTGATATAGTAAAAGCATATAAAAAAGAAGTTAAAGATGAAGAACAATTAACTTTATTTTATAATACACAAAAAGAAGGTTAAAAAATGGAATATAAGTATTTATTAGATATAGGTTTAATATTATTAGTAGTAAAGATTTTTACAATGATAACACAAAAAATAAAAATGCCAAAAGTATTAGGAGGGTTAATAGCAGGAATAGTGCTAGGACCAGCAATGTTAAATATTGTACAAAATAGCACAATACTAGAAGCATTAGCAAAATTTGGTATAATACTAATAATGTTTTTAGCAGGAATGGAAACAAGTATAAAAAAATTTATATCAAATAGCAATAAATATGTAATAATAGCAATAATAGGAGTAATAGTTCCATTAGTACTAGGAACAATATGTAGCTTAATATATGTACAGGATTTAAAAACAAATTTATTTTTTGGAGCAGTAATAACAGCAACTTCAGTAAGTATTACAGTAGAAACCTTGATAGAAATGAAAAAAATAAAATCAAGTGTAGGACTAGCAATATTAGGAGCAGGTGTTGTTGATGATATAATAGGAATATTATTTTTAACAATTATAATGAATAGTGGAAATTTACACATAGCAACATTTGCATTAATTATAATAAAAATAATACTATTCTTTGTAATGGCTATAATACTAGGATTACTATTATTCAAAGTGTTTGAAAAAATAGAAGAAAAAGATACAAAAACAGAACAAATGCCCACATATTCAATAGCATTTGCATTAATATTATCATATATAGCAGAAACACTAGGAGTTAGTGGAATAATTGGTGCATATATAGCAGGATTAGTTATAGGAAATACAGAAAAAGGAAGAAAAGTAAGAAAAAAATTAGATTTGGTAGTACATATGATATTTTCCCCAATATTTTTTGCAAGTGTAGGACTAAACTTAACAACCTTAAGTTTTAGCTTGCCAGTATGGGGATTCATTATAATATTTACAGCAATAACAATAATAAGTAAAATAATAGGAAATGGATTAGGAGCAAAAATATGTGGTTACTCTAAAGGTAAAGCTATTCAAATTGGAATAGGGATGGCAACAAGAGGAGAAGTTGCACTTATTATAGCAGATGAGGCTAAAAAAACGAATTTAATAAACGAAGAAGTATTTTCAATTGTGATTATAACTGTTATGCTAGTAACACTTATAACACCAATACTATTACATTATAGTTTTAAAAGAAATAGTAATCAGGAGTAAAACATGAATATATTAAAACCACAAAAAATATTAATGAAAAATTTAATAAGCATAGATAACTTGTTAGATGAAATAAAGAAAGATGACAAAATAGAAAATGTCATTATTGAAAACTATAAAAAAGAAAAAGTCGAATTTAATAATATAATAATTGAAAAATCAATAATAAATAATACAGATTTTATTAATAGTAATCTAGAAAATAATACTTTTATAGATATAGAATTTAATAATTGTAATTTTTCTAATACTTCTTTTGATTATTGTAGTTTTGCAAGATGTGAATTTAATAACTGTAAATTAACAGGTTGTAATTTTATTGAAACAGGATTATGTGATGTAAGCTTTATAGATTCAAATATGGACTATATTAATTTATCAATGGCAAGTCTAAAAAATGTCTTATTTAAAAATACAATGTTAAGAAATAGTAACTTTCAAGAAAACAAATTAAAAAATATTATACTAAAAGAAGCAGACTTTACACAGGTACAATTTTTTAAAACCAGCTTAAATGGAGTTGATTTTTCAGATAGCATAATTGAAGGAATTGCAGTATCAATAGAAGATATAAAAGGAGCAACAATTAATCAATTACAGTCACTAGATTTACTATATTTATTAGGAGTAAAGATAAAATCTAACTAACTTAAAAAGATTGAGAAAACAATCTTTTTTTCTATACTTTTACATATATTGTATTTATATAAATAGTAATGTATAATTTAAATGCTAAGGAGGTAAAGTTTATGAATAAAAAAATATTAATAGGTATTGGAATTATTGTTTTAATAGCATTATTTGGATTTTTAATTATCAAAGGGCTATCTAAAGATACAGAAAAAAATACGCTATCAAACCATCAAGAAGAAAAAAAGGAGGAAAACGATATGTATAAAACAGGAAAACATCATACAAAAATAGAAATAAAAAATTATGGAACAATTGAGTTAGAATTAGATGCAGATATTGCACCAATAACAGTTGCTAATTTTGCAAAACTAGTTAATGAAGGATTTTACGATGGATTAACATTTCACAGAATTATAGAAGGTTTTATGATTCAAGGAGGAGATCCTAAAGGAACTGGAATGGGTGGAAGCAATGAAAATATTAAAGGAGAATTCTTAGCAAATGGAGTAAAAAATACAATATCTCATGTTAGAGGAACAATTTCAATGGCTAGGTCAAGCGCATATAATAGTGCAAGTTCACAATTTTTTATAGTTCATGAGGATAGTACATTTTTAGATGGACAATATGCAGGATTTGGAAAAGTTACAAGTGGTATAGAAATAGTAGACAAAATATGTGAAAATGTGCAGGTAGAAGATAATAATGGTACAGTTTTAAAAGAAAATCAACCTATTATAGAAAAAATACAGATGGTGGATTAAAAAAATTTAATTTAATATATTAAATGTAAAATGTAATAAGAACTAAAATTTATTAGAAAAGGATGTGTTCTTATGAACGAAAAAAAGAATGAAATTATTCTATTTGAAAACCAAGGAGTAAAGCTAGAAGTTAATCTAAAGGATGAAACTGTGTGGCTTACACAGGCACAGATGGAGGAACTATTTGATGTAAAACACGCAACAATAAGTGAGCATATTGGTAATATTTTTAAAGAAGGAGAGCTGGATGAAAAAACTTCTGTCGGAATTTCCGACAAAAGTACAGGCGGTAGAAAGTAAAAATATATAATTTAGATGTTATAATATCTGTTGGTTATAGAGTGAAATCCAAAAATGGTGTAATCTTTAAGCAATGGGCAAACAAAATATTGAAAGATTATATGCTAAAAGGCTAATCATGTATTTGCAGATGGCAATAAAAGAATTGTAGCGACTTTATTTATATACTTTTTAAACTTTTATGGTATCTTATATAAAGATGGAAAACAAACAATTGATAATAATACTTTGACAGCTTTAACTTTATTAATAGCAGAATCAAATCCAAAAGAAAAAGATGTAATTATAGATTTAGTAATGAATTTTTTGAATAATGATTAATGCTAAATCTTAGTGATAAATTAGTCAATTTATAGAGTAGGTAGTTAGTTGCTAATTATCTACTTTTATGATAATATAAGTAAAAACAAAATAGTAAGTTGTAGGGGAGATTGTAATTTGAAATGGAACAAAATATAAAGAAAATAAAGCGAAGTATAAATATATATCCAATATTTGCATCTTTTACAGGGGATATGATATTTTTCGTACCAATAGATACTTTATTTCTAACATTAGTAAAAGGACTAAATGCAAGTCAAATAACAGCAATGACTATGGTAGCTTTAATTATATGTATAATATCACAAAAGGCTATACTAGCAACTGTAAAAAAGATAGGCAATGTAAATTCTTTAAGATTAGGTACGATATTAATGTTAATTGCAGCATTAGTATTAACATTTGGAAAATCATTTGTTTTAATGTTGTTATATAGAAGTATAAACGAAATAGCATTTATGTTCTTAAATATGGATGAAATTATTTTAAAAAGTAATCTAAATGCAGTAAATAGAAAAGATGATTATTATAAAATAAGAAACAAATCAAAAATAATGTACTCAATTATAACTTTACTTACAGCATTAGTAGCAGGAAAATTATTTAATATAAATCAATATTTGCCAATGTATTTGTCAATTATAGTATATATATTATTAGTTGGACTTGCATTTATGTACTACGAAGCAAAAGCAAATGAAACTAAAGTAATTAAAGAGAATAAAAAGAAAATAAAAATAACATCAGTTATATTTTTAGTAATATTATCTAATGCAGTATTTTATTCAATTATAAAAATGGGGCAGAACAATAGTAAATTATTTATGCAATATGATTTTCAAAAATTCTTGTCAATTGAGATGGTAACATACTATATAACAACAATAGTATTTATTTCAAGAATTGCAAGATTAGTAGGAAATATAGTATTTGGAAAAGTATATTCAAAAATAAAAGATAAGATGAGTATAGTATTAACAATTTGTTTAAGTATGGCATTTCTATTATTAATTATAGGACATTATATTAACGTAGAATTTATATATAAAGTAATAATAATGTCATTAGGATTTTTCCTAATACTAGCAACAAGAGATTCTTTTCAAATATATATTGAAGATGTGGCATTAAGTATTTCTAATAAGGATGAACAACAAAAAGTTGTAATAGATATAGAAGTTTATAGAAGACTAGGAACACTAATTTTAAGTGCAATTTTCACACTAATTTTAATGAAATATGAGTTAATAGTAATAGAGTTTATTTTATTAGGTTTAAGTATTGGAGAAATATTTGTTAATAAAAAATTGTGTGATAAGTTAAAGTCGTACGAAATGTAATTTAGAAATACTGATTGTAATCTACATAAAAGTATGCTATACTAAAATAGAAGTTTATTTAGAAA
Organism: uncultured Clostridium sp.; assembly: GCA_948441945.1. Lineage (GTDB taxonomy): Bacteria > Bacillota > Clostridia > TANB77 > CAG-508 > CAG-269. The sequence continues at coordinate 11,110 of CAOJQV010000014.1, forward strand.
CCAAAAAGTAACCATTAATACTTGGAGGTTTCAAACCTCCAAAACAGTTTAAGGAGGCATAATATGGCAAAAGAAGTTTTTAATCGTAATGTAGCAGACAAAAACATTGGAGAAATTGAAACCAAAAATAACACCAGAGGAAGTGTAATAGGATTTTGGAATCAGATGGCAGATAATATAGAAAACAAGGTTAGAGATAGTTATGCTAATTACAGTCATATCAGTTTAGATAGACTCACTTTCGGTTTATTTGGAATTATAAATGCTTTTCTCAATTTCTGTCATACATCCATTTGCAATACTTGCAACAGATGACCAACTACTAACTTGTAAAGATATAGGCTTTACCATACTATACAAATCAGTTATAGTTCTGAGAGCATCTGATTTTTTGGAACATCTTAGTAAAGTATTTTTGAAATGAGTAGCAGTTTCATCTGAAGAATCAACAGTTTTAAATTGTTTTTCGATTTCCTGTCTAAATCCAACAGATGTAAAAGATACTGCATTTACATATTTCATAAGATTGTCTAAAATCTTAGAAAGTTTTGTAAACGGATCTTTACTTTGGAAATTTGGTGTATTGATAGCATTTAACATCCGTTTTTGATAGTTTTCAAAAGTCTTGTTGTCCATAAAAGTAACCTCCTAAAAAATTATTTTTACTATGGTTAAAACTACAAAAATCTAATTAAATTATACTACAAAATTATGTTAAATGCAAATTGAACAAGAATACGATATAATAGATTTAAGTAGTTCTATATATTGTAAATATAAAATAATTAGAAGGAGGAAAAATTTGAAAGAGTTATTTATTGAAGAAATAATTGTTAAATCAATGAATTTTTTAGATAATAACCAAAGAATATTAAATAAATTCATATCATCTAAGGAACTTGAGGGTTGCTCAACTAGAACTTTAAATTACTATAAAGATAATCTAATCAAAATGTTAGATACAATAAATCTTCCAATAGATGAAATTAATACTGAAATATTAAAAAATTATTTGGCTAATTATAAAAACAATTCAAATGCAGGTATGGTAACTATAGACAATATAAGAAGAACATTATCAAGTTTCTTTGCGTGGTTAGAAAATGAAGATTATATTGTTAAAAGTCCAGTCAGAAGGATTCATAAAGTAAAAGCAACTAAAAAGGTTAAAGAAACATTTACAGATGAGAACTTAGAAAAGTTAAGAGATACTTGCTCAAATGTAAGAGATTTAGCAATATTAGAACTATTAATTTCAACTGGTATGAGAGTTGGAGAATTAACTAGATTAAATATAGCTGATATGAACTTTCAAGAAAGAAGTTGCATTGTTTTGGGTAAAGGAAATAGTGAAAGAGAAGTTTATTTTAGTGCAAAAAGTAAAATGTATATAAAGAAATATTTAGAAACAAGAACAGATAATAATGAGGCATTATTTGTATCGCTTATAAAACCTTATAATAGATTAGGAATATCAGGAATTGAAATTGCTATTAGAAATTTAGGAAGAGAAGCAAATATAAATAAAGTACATCCACATAAATTTAGAAGAACAATGGCAACTATGGCTATTGATAAAGGAATGCCTATAGAGCAAGTACAAAAATTGTTAGGACATATTAAGATAGATACAACAATGGAATATGCAATGGTAAATCAAAATAATGTGAAAAACTCACACAGAAAATTTATTACATAAATTTATGAAAAAATATTGACAATGATGGTGGTTTTATTATAAAATACAAACAATAGTTCTATGATAATAAATAAAGAAAATATAAATAATAATAAATGTAATAATAACTAAAATTTATTAGAAAAGGATGTGTTCTTATGGACGAAAAAAAGAATGAAATTATTTTATTTGAAAATCAAGGAGTAAAATTAGAAGTTAATTTAAAAGATGAAACCGTATGGCTTACACAAGAGCAAATGTCAAAATTATTTAAAAAAGCTAAATCTACTATTAATGAACATATAAAGAATATATATAAAGAAGGAGAATTAGTAGAAACAGAAACAATGACTAAATTCGGAAATTCCGAATTTGCTGATAAACCTACTAATTATTATAATTTAGATATGATTATATCTGTTGGATATCGAGTAAAATCGCAAAATGGTATTTTATTTAGAAAATGGTCTACTAGAATATTAAAAGATTATATGTTAAAAGGATATGCAGTAAATCAAAGAAGATTAGAATATTTAGAAAAAACAATTAAGCTTATTGATATAGCAAATAGAATAGATGAAAGACTAGAAGGAAATGATGCAAAAGAAATATTAAAGGTAATTGGAGATTATTCAAAAGCACTTGATTTACTTGATGATTATGACCATAGAACACTAAAGAAGATAGATGGTAATATTGATGAAAGAAAGATTGAATACAAAGAATGTATAGAAGTTATAAATAAGTTAAGATTTAATGAAGAAAGTTCGCTATTTGCAGTAGAAAGAGATAAAGGATTAGAATCAATTATAGGCAATATTTATCAAAGTTTTAGTGGACAAGATATTTATAAAAGTATTGAAGAAAAAGGAGCAAACTTCTTATATTTAATAGTAAAAAATCATGTATTTGCAGATGGAAACAAAAGAATTGCTGCTACACTATTTATATACTTTTTAAACTTTTATGGTATCTTATATAAAGATGGGAAACAAACAATAGATAATAATACTTTAACAGCATTAACATTATTGATAGCAGAATCAAATCCAAAAGAAAAAGATGTAATTATAGATTTAGTAATGAATTTTTTGAATAATGATTAATATTACATCTACTCGACAACTTACAATAAATAGGGCAGATAAATAGTTATCTGTCCTTTATCTTACAAAAATGTAAGATTCATATAAGAAAAAGTGTGATATAATACTTTTGGAGGTATAACAAAATGAAAAAAATACTAATAATAGAAGACGATGAAAAACTAAGAAAAGAGTTAGAAATATTTTTAAATAAAAATGGTTACCAAACAGAAACACTTAAAAAATTTAACAATACAATAAATGACATTTTAGAAATAAATCCTGACCTTATATTATTAGACATAAACTTACCACGGAAATGATGGAGAATATATATGTAAAGAAATTAGAAAACAATCAAATATGGGAATAATAGTAATTACAAGTAGAGACAACGAAATAGATGAATTACTTTCTATTAATTATGGAGCAGACCATTATATAACAAAACCATTTAACATACAAATACTTTTAGCAAAAATAGGCTCATTATTAAGAAGAACAAATAGCAGTAATGAAATTAAAGAAAAAATAGATGCAAAAGACTTTATTTTAAATATATCAAATAGTACAATAGAAAAAGATGGTAAAACAATTGAATTAACTAAAAATGAATATAAAATTTTAAAATATTTAGTTGAAAACAGAAACAAAATTATATCAAGAGAAGAAATAATGGACTCATTATGGGAAAGTGAAAGTTTTATTGATGATAATACTCTTAGTGTAAATATGACTCGATTAAGAACAAAATTAGAAGAATTAGATTTAAAAGATATAATAGAAACAAGAAGAGGACAAGGATATATATTAAAAGGGAAGGACTAATATATGAGTTTTAAAAGTTTTATAAAAGATAAAATACTAGCAATTTGTTTATTAATATTTGGGATTATAAGTATAGAAATATTTTTACTTGCCTATCCTTATGGTCAATTTATAAAAATATATATTCCAATTATTATTTGTATAATGTATGTAATAGGAATTATTATTGAGTACATACTTAAAAAGAATTTTTATAAAAAATTAGCAAATACATTGGATGAATTAGACGAAAAATATCTCATCACAGAGATTATAAATACACCTAACTTTACTGAAGGAAAAATATTAAAAAGTTCACTAGAACAAGTAGACAAATCAATGGTTGAAAATGTAAATAAATATAAATATCTACAACAAGACTATAAAGAATATATAGAACTCTGGATACATGAAATTAAAATTCCAATAGCAACAAGTAAAATGATAGTAGAGAATAATAAAAATGAAATTACCAAAAGTATAGATGAAGAGCTAGACAAAGTAGAAAATTATATTGAACAAGCTTTATTTTATGCAAGAAGTAATACAGTAGAAAAAGACTATTATATAAAAAAGGTTAAATTAAAAGATATTGTAAATGAAAGTATAAAGAAAAATAAAAATGTTTTAATTCATGAAAAAATATCCATAAATATTCATGATTTAGAACTAGAAGCAAATACAGACAGTAAATGGATTGTTTTTATATTAAATCAAATTATTCAAAACAGTATAAAATATAGAAAACAAAGCAATAATTTAGAAATAGAAATTTATGCAAAACAAGGAAAAGAAAATGTGATTTTGCATATCAAAGATAATGGAATAGGAATTAAAAAAGGGGAAATTACAAGGGTATTTGAAAAAGGATTTACTGGAACAAATGGAAGACTAATAGGTAAGAAATCTACAGGAATAGGATTATATTTATGTAAAAACTTATGTAATAAATTAGGGATAGCAATAGAACTTAATTCTGTTCAAGATGAAGGAACAGAAATACGACTAGTATTTCCAAAAAGTAGTATATTTATCGGGAGATAGGGACGTTCCTTAAATCCCTCAAAAAAGGGAACAAGGGACAGTCTTTAAAATCTTTTCTGTTTTTAAAGACTGTCCCTTGTTCCCTTTTTTGAGGGATTTAAGGAACGTCCCTATCTCCCATCTTACAAAAATGTAAGATAAATGTAAGATAAATCGATATGTAAAAAAGAAAAATATAACTATAATATAAATAGAATAAAAATAAAGTGTGCCAAAAAAGGACGTCCCCTTTGGCACACTTTGAAGGGAGTTTTAATATGAATAAAATCTTAGAAGTAAAAAATGTAGAAAAATACTATGGAAGCAAATCAAACCTAACAAAAGCAATAGATAATATTAGCTTTAGTGTAGAAAAAGGAGAATTTGTTGGAATTATGGGAGCAAGTGGGTCAGGAAAAAGTACACTATTAAATATGATTTCAACAATAGATAAAGTTACAGCAGGACATATTGTTATTAATGGAGAAGACATAACAAAAATAAGAGGAAATAAGTTAAACAAGTTTAGAAGAGAAGAACTAGGATTTATATTTCAAGATTTTAACTTATTAGATACATTAACAGCTTATGAAAATATAGCTCTAGCACTAACAATACAAAAAGTTTCAGCAAATGAAATTGACAGAAGAGTAAAAGATATTTCAGAAAAATTAGGAATTAGAGAAATTCTAAGAAAATATCCTTATCAAGTATCAGGAGGTCAAAAACAAAGAATTGCATCAGCAAGAGCAATTATAACAAACCCAAAACTTGTACTAGCAGATGAACCAACAGGAGCATTAGATTCAAAATCAGCAAGGCAATTATTAGAAAACTTTGAATTTCTAAACAAAAAAATGAGTGCAACAATTTTAATGGTTACACATGATGCATTTACAGCTTCTTATGCCAATAGAATTTTATTTATTAAAGATGGAAAAATTTTTAACGAGTTAATTAAAGGAAATGATACAAGAAAACAATTCTTCGAAAAAATAATTGAAGTCCAAACACTTCTTGGAGGTGATTTGAACGATGTTATTTAAATTATCTTTTAATAATATGAAAAAAAGTATAAAAGATTATAGTATATATTTTTTAACATTAGTATTAGGTGTAGCAATATTTTATATGTTTAACTCTTTAGATAGTCAACAAGCTATGTTACAAGTGTCTAATTCACAAAAAGAAATTATAAAATTAATGATAGTAATGCTTGGATATATATCCGTATTTGTAGCAGTAGTATTAGGATTATTAATTGTATATGCAAATAACTTTTTAATAAACCGAAGAAAAAAAGAATTTGGAATATACATGACACTAGGGATGGGTAGAAAACAAATATCAAAAATAATACTAATGGAAACAATATTTGTAGGAGTAATTTCACTAGCAATTGGACTTGTAGTTGGTATATTTGCTTCACAATTTATGTCAATATTAGTTGCAAAAATGTTTGAAGCAGATATGAGTGAATTTCAATTTGTATTTTCGAAAGATAGTTGTATCAAAACTTGTATATACTTTGCAATAATGTATGTTGCAGTAATGTTTTTCAATACACTAACAGTATCAAAATATAAATTAATTAACCTATTAAATGCAAGCAAGAAAAATGAAAAAGTAAAAGTAAAAAATCCATTTCTTTGTATAATTATATTTATAATGGCTTCAACTTTATTAGGGTATGCTTATTGGAAAGTAACAGGAGATGCACACTCTTTAGATACAGCAGATAAAATATTGCCACCTATTTTAATGGGGATAGTTGGAACAGTTGCTGTATTTTGGTCTTTATCAGGCTTTATATTACAAGTGGTTCAAAAAATGAAAAATACTTATTTAAAAGATACTAATATGTTTATACTAAGACAAATTAATAACAAAATAAACACAATGGTAGTCAGTATGAGTGTTATTTGTTTAATGTTATTTATGACAATTTCTATACTTTCTTCAAGTCTATCATTAAGAAATACAATGCAAAGAGAATTAATAGAAATGACACCAGTTGATTTAAACTTGTATAAAACAGCCAATTTACCAGAAAAGACAGTAAATAGATATGGAAAAGAAATTATATACACACCAGAGCAAAGAGAAGATTCAAAAATTACTGTACAAGAAACATTAAAAAGCAATTCCTTAGATATGGATGTATTAAAAGATATTGTAGAAATATCAATATATACAAATAATAATTTAACATGGGAAACTTTTTTTGGAAATAAAATAAAAGAAATAAAAGAAGAGTTTCCAGGACTTATTTATGATACAGCAGAACAAATTGTAAAAATTTCAGATTATAATAAAATAGCAAAATTGTATGGAATTGAACAATATGACTTAGAAGATGATGAATATATTATGCTTTGTGATTTTAATTCTATGGAGGAACTAAGAAACAAAATATTATCAGATGGAAATCATACTTTACAAATAGCAGGAAAACAGTATAAATCTAAATACAATGAGTGCAAAAGTGGATTTATAGCAATGTCAACAAGTCATACAAATACAGGTATTATATTAGTACCAGACAATTGCCTTTTAACAAGCGATATGAAAGAAATGTCTTTTTTAGCATCAAATTATAATGCAAATACAGATGAAGAAAAAGAAAAAATAGAAGAAATATTCTCAAGTAGTGATTCAGGTTTTATACAAAATTTAGCAGATAATGGACTAAAGATAGATGGATTAACCAAAACATCTATAATGGAAGCAAGTATAGGATTAGCAACTATTATAACATTTATAGCAATTTATTTAGGAATTATATTCCTAATTGCAAGTTCAGCTATTTTAGCATTAAAGCAGTTAACAGACGCTTCTGATAATAAGCAAAGATATACTATTTTAAGAAAAATAGGCTGTGATGAAAAAATGATTAATAAATCATTATTTAGGCAAATAGGAATATTCTTTGGGATGCCATTAGTACTTGCCATTATACATTCTATATTTGGGATACAATTTGCAATAACAATGATGTCAGGATTAGCAAGTAAAGAAGATTTATTACCATCAGCAATTAGTACAGTAATTGTTATAGGAGTAATATATGGAGCATATTTCTTAGCAACTTTTCTTGGTAGTAAAAATATTATTAAGGAGGATGAATAAAAATGGAAAATATAAGAGAAAAAATACTTATGATTATTGTAGCAATAGTTGCAATAGTAATTTGTGGAGTAGGAATATATTTATTAGAAAATTATGAATCAGTTTATTATACACAAATAGATAATACTAAAATAGAAAAAGTTTCTGCGTCAGATGAAATGAAATATGAATATACTTTAGACTGTTATAATGAAAAAGGAAATAAAAAAGAAATAAAATTTAAAACTAGTAGGGAATTAAGAGAAGATGCTTATTTAATGCTTGAGGTAAGAAGTTTTGGAGTACACTCATGGAAAGAAGTACAATATAATGAACTCCCTGAAAAAGTTAGAATAAATTATTAAAACAAAATTTGACAATATTTAATATTTTCGTTATTATATCACTTGTTGAATATTTAAAAATATTTATAGGAGATAAAATAATGAAAATAAAAATATCAGAACATTTTACTTATAAAAAATTAATAAAATTTACTCTACCAACAATAGTAATGATGATTTTTACATCTATATATGGTGTAGTAGATGGAATATTTGTATCTAATGTTGTAGGAAAAGATGCATTCGCAGCAATTAATTTAATAATGCCAGCACTTATGATTTTAGGATCTTTAGGATTTATGATTGGAACAGGAGGAAGTGCAATTATTTCAAAAACACTTGGAGAAGGAGATACTGAAAGAGCTAATAAATATTTTTCAATGTTAATATATTTAGAAATTATATTAGGAATTATCTTTACAATATTAGGAATTATATTTATTAAACCTATTACAAATTTACTAGGTGCAACAGAAGAATTAGCTCCTTATTGTATCACTTATGGCAGAATTATTTTAATTGGTTTAGTAGCATTTTTTCTACAAAATAGTTTACAAAGTTTTATAGTAGTAGCAAATAAACCTCAAATAGGACTAATAGTATCAATAATAATTGGAATTACAAACATGATATTAGACTTTTTACTAGTGTATGTACTAAAAATGGGAGTATTTGGAGCAGGATTAGCTACAATAATTAGTCAATTTATAGGAGCAGGAGTACCATTAATATACTTTGCTAGAAAAAACAGTAGCTTGTTAAGATTAAGAAAAACTAAATTTGAATTAAAGCCTATATTAACTACTTTCGCAAATGGCTCATCAGAAATGGTTACAAACTTATCTATGTCACTTGTAAATATGCTATATAATTTTCAATTAATGAAATACGCAGGAGCAAATGGAGTAAGTGCTTATGGTATAATTATGTATGTAAGTTTTATTTTTGTAGGTGTTTACTTAGGATATTCTGTTGGAACAGCACCAATTATAGGATATAATTATGGGGCAAAAAACAATGAAGAATTAAAAAATGTACTAAATAAAAGTGTAAAATTGTTAGGAATAAGTGCAATTATTTTGACACTATTATCTGAAATATTTGCAAAACCACTTGCTAGTATATTTGTAAGTTATGATATGGATTTATTTGAAATGACTACAAAAGCAATAAAAATATTCTCAATTTCTTATATTATCAGCTGGTTTAATATTTTTGCATCATCATTTTTTACAGCCCTAAATAATGGACTAGTTTCTGCAATAATATCTTTTTTAAGAACATTAGTATTTCAAATAGCAATGATTTACTTATTACCAATATGGTGGGGATTAAATGGAATATGGATAGCGGTGCTAGTAGCAGAAATTTTATCACTATTTGTTAGTGTAGGATTTTTAATAAAAAATAAGAATAAATATGGATATATTTAGTAAAAGATGGAAAAAAACCATCTTTTTAATTTTTTCTAAAATAAACAAAAAAATTGTAACCTTTTTTGTTATAATGGGATTATATAAATGAAAGTACTTTTAATAAGGAGTTTAGATCTAAATTGAAAAAGATAAAATAGAGGCATTTGAAGAAAATGGAATATTAAACATTGAAAAAGTAATAAATGAATATAATCCATATATTTATAAAATATTACGAAATAATATATCAAATGAATTAGATATAGAAGAAATATTATCAGATGTATTTATTATATTTTGGAAGAACTATAATAAATTAGACACAAATACAGAAGTAAAACCTTATTTAATAGGAATTACTAAAAATCTAGTAAAAAAGAAATATAGAAAATATAATATAAATATTGATAATATACAATTATATGAAAATGAGATATTTGATAATATTAACATTGAAGAATTAATAGAGAACAACGAAAAATCTAAAATAATTCAAGAATCTTTATCTAATATAAAAAACGCTGATAGACAGGCTTTTATAATGTTTTATTTTAATCAAAAAAAGATAAAAGAAATAGCTAAAATTATGAAAGTATCTGAAGGAAAAGTAAAAATCAGTTTATATAGGACAAGAAAATATATTAAAAAAATTTTAAAAGAAAGAGGGTATGACTATGGAAAATAATGAGTTGAATAAAAAAATAATTAAGAAAGTTAGAAATAGAGTAGTTATATCTAATTTAGAAAGTGAGGAAAATATGAAACTTAATAGAAAAAAACAAGTTTTATCATTAGTAACTGTAATGTTAATTATATTTGCAGGAGGATTTATTACAGTAAATGTAGCAACTAATGGAGAACTAGCAGAAAAAGTAAAAGATACTATTAAGGTAGTTATTGTAAAAGAAGATGGAAAAGAAGAATTAAAAGGTAATACTTATATGGACTCAAATAACCATACAATAGAAAAATACGAAATTGATGATAATGGTACAAGTTTTGGACTAGAAATAGATAAGACAAATTTAAATGGAGGAAATATGGAGATTGAAGGAAGTATAAAACTAAATGATAATGAATCAAGCATTGTAATAAAGGGAAAAGACAAATAAATTTTAATACTTGATTTTTTATTTTTAAAATGATAAAATATTAAATATAATAAATAGAAAACGACACATGTAGAGCTATTTAGCTCGTAAATCTGATTACGGAAAAGACTATTTATATAGTTTATCTTAATTAGATTGCATGTGTATTTTTGTGTCTATTTTAAATAATCAAATAATAAGGAGGAGTAAAAAATGCCACAAAGTAAATTTCAAAAGTTAATGTTTGCATTAATAACAGTAATAATTACAGTACCATGTTTTGTATTTTATTGTTCATCATATGAATCAGGAAGTTTTAATGTAGATGTTATAAAACAATCATGGATATTAGCATTTAAAACAATAAATCCAAAAAAAATAATCCAACTATTGTTGAAACAGCAATAATTTGTGCAACAGTAGGAATAATGTGTCCATTAATGAGTTTTTTAGCTACAATACTATACAATGGAATATTAGAAGTTGGACTAGGTGATGGAAGTTTAAATAATTTTATTATTAACTTTATTCCTTTTTGGCTACAAAAAGTTGTATTAAATTTCCCTTTTGCATTATTATCACAATTATTCTTTATTCAACCTTTAACAAGAGCTATATTTAAAGCTTTGTTTATAAGAAATAAAAAACAAAATGTAGATATAGAACAAAATGCAGAATTAGCATAACAATTAAAAAAAGTTGTAACCTTTTTCTAATTGAGCTACACTATATAAATATAAGATATCTTATAAAGGAGTTTTAAAGTTGAAAGAGTTAAAGCAGTTAGAAGATTATTATAAAAATAATGAAATTGATATGGACAAAATAATAGAAGATTTTACACCATATATAACTAAGATAATAAATAATGGGACAAATATTAGAATATCTTTTGAAGACAAAGAAGAAATTTTTTCTGATACCTTTTTTATATTATGGAAAAACAGAAACAGACTAAATATAAATGTATCATTAAACTCGTATTTAGCAGGAATAACAAGAAATTTAATAAAAGAAAAATATAGAAAATTGAAAATTTTTTATGATATTAAAGACTTTGAAAATAACACATTTAATAGCATAAATATGTATGAAAATGATAGAGAATTAATTTTTGATGTAGAACAAAAAATTAAAAGACTAAAAGGTATTGATGTAGAAATAGTAAACTTGTTCTATTATTCATGTATATCAATTAAAGATATAGCAAAAAGATTAAATATTTCTGAATTAAATGTAAAGACAAGATTATTTAGAATTAGAAAGAAAATAAGGAAAGAATTAAGTTAAGGAAAGGAATTTAGAAATGGAATTTGATAAAAATAAAATTAGACTTAAAATTGCTATATCAAAAATTAAAGAGGAGAATGATATAGTTATGGAAAATAAAACGAAGAATATTTTTAAAATAGTTTCAACAGCAGTTGCAGGAATAGTATTAAGTACAGGAATAGTGTTTGCAGGAACTAAAGTATATGAAAAAGTTTGGAAAGATCCTGAAAAAATTGAAATAGTAACAGAGGTATTAACGCCAGAAGCACAAAAAGAAAATATCAGTGAAGAAGAAGCAAAACAAATAGCAATTAATAAATTAAAAGAAATAGGTTTCAATACAAATATTATAAAAACAGACAATTGTAAAGAAATTGATTCTAATAAAATAACTTATAGATTTATAACAGAAGATGATTATAGCATTTCAATAGATGGCCAAAAAGCAGAATTTTTTGATATATGGAATGAAAGCAAGAAATCAGGAGAAATAGATAAAAATTTTTTTGAATATGGTAGTGAAAAAAATATAGGATCAGAGTATTTAATGAACAAAGATAAAGCAGTAGAAGTTGCTAATAAATATTATAAATTATTTGGTTTTAAAGAGGGAGAATATGAAGTTACAAGAGTTATGTCTTTTAATAGTTATGGAGATGAAACAGCAGAAACAGGATATAAATTTGATATAACTTATAATAAAAAATATGGAGATACTTATAACCCTTATGAATATGTTGCGATACAAGTATATGCAAAAGATGAGATGCTTAATATGTTTAGAACAGAAAATATACCGTATGATAATAATCCTACAGAAATCACAAAGGAGCAAGCTTTACAAATAGCATTAGAAGTAGATAAAAAAGTAGAGAATAAAGAAATTGTTGAAACTAAAATAGAAAAGATGATAGTAAATATGAATGCAAAAGCCTATTATAGATTAACAGACAAAGAAAGATTTTATAAAGAAATGTCTACAGTAGATTATCCAGCAGAAGACAGAGTTTATTATCAAATGGAAGATAAAATAAGAAATGCTTGGGTAGTAGTTATTACTTATGTTGATGATTGGGAAGATGTTACAACAAGATATACAAGGGGAAAATTTAGTTATTTTGTAGATGCAACGACAGGAGAAATTATAGGTGGTGCTATAATGGATTATATATATTCATCTAGATAATTTTAATAATAAATTGCAAGAACAAAAGCAGGTAATTGAAAAATTATCTGTTTTTGTGTTATAATCATTTCGAGAGATAGTAATTTTGTAGTTTAAATGATTTAAGTAATTTGGAAGTGAGATGAAATATTATGGATTTAAAGAAAATAGAAAATTTTATTGATAAACAAAAAGTTAGTTTTATATGTTCTATTGATGATGAAAATTGTCCTAATGTAAAAGCAATGCTAAAACCTAGAAAAAGAATAGGACTAAAAGAGTATTACTTTTCTACTAATACTTCATCTATGAGAGTAAAACAATATAAAAATAATACCAATGCAAGTATTTATTTTTATCACAAAGGACTAATTAAATATGTAGGGGTTATGCTAAAAGGTAAAATGGAAGTTTTAACAGACCAAGAAACTAAAAATATGATTTGGAAAAATGGAGATACAATATTTTACAAAAAAGGTGTAACTGATCCAGATTATTGTGTTTTAAAATTTACTGCTACAAGTGGTAGATATTATTGTGATTTGAAAACAGAAAATTTTGATATTAAGTAATTAGTAGAAGAAAATAAAAAGATGAGAAACGAATATAAAAATGAATATAATGTAGGCTATACAACTGTTGATAGAAATCTAAATTTAAGTTTGGTAGGATGTGCAACAATTATACAAGATATGGTAACAGAACTATTTGAACATCTTGAAACAGATAATAGAATAATAAAAGATGAAAACAACGCAGTATGGGTACTAACAAAATTAAAGATACATTTTGAAAAATATCCAATATGGAAACAAAAAGTACAAGCAACATCTTTTGTTACAAATAAATCAAAAATAAGAGTGCAAAATAATACTAAAGTTCAAGATGAGAGTGGAAATATTTTGTTTGTTGCAAAACAAGAAAGTTGTCCTATTGATTTAACATCAAGAAAAATAAGAAAAATAGAAACAATAAAATTCCCATTAGATTTAGAAATAAAAGAACCAATAGTAGAAGAAGATTTTGAAAAAATTAATAATGAATTTGGAAAAGAAAATATTGTAGGAAAAAGAGAAGTTTACTATACTGATACAGATTATTCAAAACATACAAACAATGTTAGTTATGTAAGATTTATAATGAATATGCTAAACTCAGAAATACTTGATAATAACATAATCACTGACTTTGAAATTAACTATATAAATGAAAGCAAGGAAGGACAATTATTAGATATTTACAGAAAAGATTATGAAAATAAAATAGATTTTTTAATTAAATTTGAAGAAAATGAATTAGTAAGAGCAAGAATTAAATTGAAGAAACTATAACACAAATTATTACTTTTAGGTTAAAGGAGAGAAGGAATAATGTCATTAATAAGTGTAAATAATTTAACTTTTGGATATGATGGAAGCTTAAATAACATATTTGAAAATGCATCATTTAACATAGACACAGACTGGAAACTAGGACTAATAGGAAGAAATGGTAAAGGTAAAACTACTTTTTTAAAACTATTACAAGGAAAATACAAATACAAAGGAACAATCACAAAAAATGTAGAAGTTGATTACTTTCCCTTTGATATAAAAAACAAAGACAAAATGTCAATAGAAGTTATTAACGAAATTGCACCAAATGTAGAAGATTGGGAGATTATAAAAGAATTGTATTTACTTAATACAGATGCAGAAATTCTTTATAGAAATTTTAATCTATTAAGTGGTGGAGAACAAGTGAAAATACTTTTAATAAGTTTATTTCTAAAAGGAAACAATTTTCTACTTATAGATGAACCTACAAACCATTTAGATTCTGATACAAAAAATAATTTAGTAAGTTATTTAGAAAAGAAAAAAGGATTTATCTTAGTATCTCATGATAGAAACTTTTTAGATAAAGTTGTAAATCATATAATTTCAATAAATAATACTAGCATTGAAATACAACAAGGCAATTTTTCATCATGGAAAGAAAACAAAGATAGACAAGATAAATACGAACTAACACAAAACGAGAAACTGCAGAAAGATATAAATAGACTTGAAACAGCTTCTAAAAAAACTGAGAGATGGTCAAATTTAGCAGAAAAATCAAAATATAAAACAAACAATTCAGAATTAACAATAGATAGGGGGTATGTGGGACATAAATCTGCTAAAATGATGAAAAAATCAAGAGTTATGGAACAAAGAATTGAAAAAGCGATAGATGAAAAAGCTGGTTTATTAAAAAATATAGATAAAAATGAAAATTTAAAAATAGTACCAATAGAAAGTAGAAGAAATCCATTAGTTATTGCCAAAGATTTGCAAATAAAATATGATAATAAATCAATATTTTCTCCAATTTCATTTGAAGTGAAAAATGCAGATAGAATTGCAATAGTAGGAAAAAATGGCATAGGAAAATCAAGTGTATTAAAATTAATTATTGGAAATGAAATACAATATAATGGAGAATTAAAAAAATCAAATGATTTGAAAATATCTTATGTATCACAAAGTACAGAAAATTTAAAAGGAAATTTAAAAACATTTGCACAAGAAAATAAAATAGATGAAAGCATTTTTAAAGCAATGTTATCAAAAATGGGATTTTCAAAAATAGACTTAGATGCAGATATTAAAGATATGAGCGAGGGTCAAAAAAAGAAGGTTTTAATTGCAAAAAGTATATCTGAACAAGCAAATATTTATATATGGGATGAGCCACTAAACTATATAGATATATTGACAAGAGTACAAATCGAAGATGTAATTTTAAAATATAATCCAACAATAATTTTTGTTGAACATGATGAAACTTTTATAGAAAAAGTAGCAACAAAAATAATAAAGATAGAAAATGAAAGGTAGGAAAAATAAAATGGCTACAACAAATGAATATATAGAATATGTATGTGAACAAATAGAAGGTGTAGGAGAAATAAGATATAAGAAAATGTTTGGTGAATTCATGGTCTATGTTAATGATAAACCAGTTATTATAGTTTGTGATAATGTGCCTTTTGTTAAGAAGTTAGATTGTATTAAAGATATGATGCAAAATGCAGAAATAGGTTGCCCATATAATGGTGCAAAAGAACATTATGTCTTAGATATTGATAATAGCGAATTTTGTAAGGCTGTTATTATTGAACTAGAAAAAGTAACATCAATACCAAAATCAAAAAAGAAAAAATAAAAAAATTAAAAATTTAAGGAAAGTTGTATTATATATTCATATATAGTAAGAAAATATGATAATATATTTTTAAATAAATTGAAAAAATCTTAAAATATGCTACACAAAAAGAAAAAAATGTGATAATATAATACAAGCTAAATTTGTGCAAATAAACTTGCATAACTTCATTTTTTGAAGTGATAAAAAATATATAAATAAAATACAGCAACTAGAGATAGCTATAAAATAAAAAGGAGGAGATTCAGATGTCAGGACATAGCAAATGGCATAACATACAAGCAAAGAAAGGAAAAGCAGACGCAGCAAGAGGAAAAATATTCACAAAATTAGGAAGAGAGCTATTAATAGCAACAAAAGAAGGAGGACCAGACCCAGCAGGAAACTCAAAACTAAAAGCAGTAATAGCAAAATGTAAAGCAGCAAACATGCCAAACGACACAATAAATAACGCAATAAAAAAAGCATCAACAAGTACAGAAAGTTATGAAGAAATGGTATATGAAGGATATGGACCATCTGGAGTAGCAGTTATTGTAGAAGCAGCAACAGACAATAAAAATAGAACAGCAGCAGATGTAAGACACGTATTTGACAAAGCAGGAGGAAATTTAGGAACATCTGGATGTGTATCTTATATGTTCAACAAAAAAGGCGTTATTGTAATAGAAAGAGCAACAACAGAAATGACAGAAGATGATATAATGATGCTTGCACTAGATGCAGGAGCAGAAGATTTTCAAGCAGAAGAAGAAATTTTTGAAATTACAACAGAACCAGCAGATTTTACAGAAGTAAGAGATAAATTAGAAGAAGCTGGACTAGAATTCCTAGAAGCAGAAGTTCAAATGGTACCAACAACAACAGTAGCATTAGAAGAAAAAGATGCAGAAAAAATGGAAAGATTAATAGAAAGACTAGAAGAACTTGATGATGTATCAAATATTTATCACAACTGGGAAGAATAAAAAAGTTAAGTAAGGAAAGTAAATAATGAGAACAAGTAATGGAAAAAAAGTAATAGAAATAAGTCTAATTGGTGTAATTTTTATTATTGCATTAATAGTATCATTTTTTATAATATATTTAAAAACTGATATATTCAAAAGTGAAAAAGAGCTATTTTTTAAATATGCAATGCAATTAATAGAAGAAGATAATAATAACCAATTAAAGCAATATCTTGACAAAAAATCTAATCAGCCTTATGAAAATAATGGAAACATAACTTTTAATATATCAGGATTAGAAGAAAGCTTTGGGGATGAAGTAAACAAAGTTAATAATATAAATGTGACTTTTAATGGAAAAACAGAAAATGCAAAACAAAAAAGACAACAAGAAATTAGTTTAAATTATAATGAAGATATTAATTTTCCAATTACATTTAGACAAGATGGAGACTATTTTGGTATACAAACAGAATATATAGGAGCTAAATACGTTGCAGTTGACAATAATAACTTACAAGAATTTTGTGAAAAATTAGGTATGTCTAACACAGAAGATATTCCTAATAAAATAGAAACAGGTATAAAGTTTACAAACGAAGAAAAAAATGCTTTGATAGAAAAATATAAAGAAACAATAAAATCACAATTAGCAGAAGAACAATTCTCAAAATCACAAAATACAGAAAGTACAATTTATGTTTTAGAACTAACACCAGAACAAAGTAAAAACATAATAAGAGAATTATTAAACACAATTAAAACAGATGAAACATTACTTGCTAAAATAAGAAAAGTTACAAATAGAGAATTATCTGAAAATGACTTTGAAGAATTAATAAATGAATTAGAAATAGAAGAAAATATTAAAATACAAATATATCAAAAAAATAAACAATTAAGTAAAATCTCAATAAATTATGGAGAAAGAATAATTATCTCATTAGAAAGGCTACAAGATAAAAACAATTTACAATATAACTTAAATCTAACAACCACAACTGAAGAGACAGAAAATAGCATAGTTATTAAGGCACAATATACAGGATTAGATACTTTACAAAATGTAAAAGAAACTTATAATATTGAAATAAAAGAAATTGAAAATGAAGATACTGTATCATACAAATATAATATAGAAAATAATGTAGCATTTAATGAAATTGAAGAAATAGAAGAAATAAATGAAGATAATGCTATTATTCTAAACAATCAAAGTGATACAGCTGTAACTAATTTTATGGCAGCAATTATGGATAGAATTATTGAAGTAAATGAAAGTCAAATGGAAGAATTAGGGGTAGAAACAAATCTACTAATGTATACAAATCCTATTACAGTAAAAATGGAATTAATGTTTAATATGATGAATGGAGCTCAAAGTCAAATTCAAAGAGAATAGAAAGGGACTATAAAAATGAATTTAGTACCAGTAGAGAAAAATAAAGAATATATTGTAAAAATAATAGATAATGGATTTGAAGGTGAAGGAATCGCAAAGATAGATAACTTCACCATCTTTGTATCTGGAGCAATTAAAGGCGAAACAGTAAAAATATTAATTTTAAAAGTATTATCATCACATGCTTATGGAAAAATATTAGAATTTATAGAAAAAGCAGATAGTAGACAATCAGAAGATTGCGAAACTTATAAAAGATGTGGAGGATGTAACTTAAGACATATCAAATATGAAGATACATTAAAAATCAAACAAAATGCAGTACAATCATTAGTAAATAAAACACTTAAAAATAAAATAGAAGTAAAAGAAACAATTGGCATGGAAAATCCTCTTTATTACAGAAACAAAGCACAATATCCAATAGGACTAAATAAAGAAAATGAGCCAATTATGGGAGTATTTGCACAAAGAACACATGAAATTATACCAATTAATAAATGTTTTATTCAAAGTCCAATTTCAGAAGAAATAGCAAAATATATTGTAGAATTCATAAAAGAAAATAAAATATCAGTTTATAATGAAAAAACAGGTAAAGGTCTATTTAGACATATTGTTATAAAAGTAGGAATAAAAACAAATGAAATTATGTGTATCTTAGTTATAAATGGAAACAAAATTCCAAAAGAAAATTTATTAGTTTCGAACTTAACACATAAATATCCAAATATAAAAACTATAGTTAAAAATATAAATACAAAAAATACTAATGTAATACTAGGAAATGAAAATAATATCATATTTGGAGATGGATATATAAAAGATATTTTAGGTGATTATACTTTCAAAATTTCACCATTATCATTTTATCAAGTCAATCCAGTTCAAGCTGAAAAGCTATACAATATTGGAGTAGAGGCAGCTAAAATAACAAAAAATGATGTCGTATTTGATTTATATTGTGGAATTGGTACTATTTCATTATTTATGGCTAAGTTTGCTAAAAAGGTTTACGGCGTTGAAATTGTAGAACAAGCAATTATTGATGCTAATGAAAATGCTAGATTAAATGATGTTAATAATGTAGAATTTATTGCTGGTGATACAGAGTTTATCTTGGATGAGTTAATTAATTGTAAGAATATTATTCCAAATGTTGTTATGGTTGACCCTCCTAGAAAAGGGCTTGATAATAATTCTATTGATAATATTTTAAAAATTAGGCCTAATAGATTTGTTTATATTAGTTGTAATCCTGCTACTTTAGCTAGGGATTTGGCTAAGTTTGAAGATGTTTATGATATTGTTGAGATACAACCTGTTGATATGTTTCCATTTACAAGCCACGTGGAGTGTGTATCAGTTCTAAATTTGAAGAAAACTGTATAACCGTTAATACAAAAGGAATTGAAAGAATTTTGAAAAAAATAAAAAAAGGCGAAAAAACACAAAAAATGGCAAAAAAAGCGAAGTGGACATAAATGTAGAAATAACAGGGGATGTGGAAACATGTATATGCAAACTACCCATTTGAAATAAAAAAATAAAGAAAGTGCTTGTTACACAAGAGATAGAGTAGAGATACTTTATCTTTTTTAAAATTTAAAATCATCTAAAAGAGAAAATTTAAAAATTGACTATATTTGTCAAAATTGATTGAGAAAAAAGTTAACTTATGGTATAGTTAAAACAAATAAACATTTGACTAATAAAAGAGGTGAATTAAAAAATGGATAACAGGGATTTATACATAAGAAGTAGTTCAGTAGAATTTTTAATATTTGAGCAGCAAAAAAAAGAAAAAGGGATTGAAGTAAGATTTGAAGATGGAGACTTATGGCTAACTCAAAAGGCATTAGGAGAATTATATAATACATCAAAACAAGATATAAGCTATCATCTAAAAAATATTTATAATGATTTAGAATTAAATCAAAAATCAACTGTCAAAGAATTTTTGACAGTTCAAAAAGAGGGTAACAGAGATGTAAAAAGAAAATCTACATATTACAACTTAGATGCTGTGATTTCTGTTGGATATAGAGTAAGTACAGATAGAGCAATTCAATTTAGAAGATGGGCAACAAATGTATTAAAACAATTTGCAAAAAAAGGTTATATTATTGATAAAAAAAGAATGGAAAATGGAACATTTTTTGATGAAGATTACTTTGATGAACTACTTGCAGAAATAAGAGAAATAAGATTGTCTGAAAGAAGATTTTATCAAAAAATCACAGATATATATGCTACATCTATTGATTATGATAAAAAATCTCCTACTACTATCAAATTTTTTAAAAAAGTGCAAAACAAGATGCATTATGCAGTAACTAATCAAACAGCAGCTGAAATTGTTTATAATAGAGCAGACCATACAAAAGAACATATGAATTTAACATCATGGAAACATTCTCCAGATGGAAAGATATTAGAAACAGATGTAGTTATCGCTAAAAATTATCTAAAGAAAGAAGAATTAGAGCAATTAGAACTTATTGTTTCAGCATTTCTAGATTTAGCAGAAGCAAGAGCCAAAAGAAATATTCCAATGACCATGGAAGATTGGGCAAATAGAATAGATAAATATTTATTATCAGACGATAGAGATATATTAAAAGATGCAGGAAAAATATCACATGAAATAGCAGAAGAAAAAGCTTTAGCAGAATTTGAAAAATATAGAGTAATACAAGATAAGTTATATCAATCAGATTTTGATAAATTAATAGAGAGTAGTAATAAATAATATAGAAAGGAAACATATAAATAAAAATGAAATGTTATATAAAAGATTATCCAAGACCACAATTTGTACGAAAAGAATGGCAAAACTTAAATGGAAAATGGAATTTTGTATTTGATGATAATGATGAAGGAGAAATAAAGAAATATTTTAAAGATTTTCCTATTAATAAAAAAATAATAGTACCATTTACATATGAAACTAAATTAAGTGAAATAGAAGATGAAAGTGTACATTACATAGTTTGGTATAATAGAAAAATAAATATATCAAAAGAACAATTGCAAAATAATAACATAATACTAAATTTTGAAGGTAGTGATTACAAAACAAAAGTATGGATTAATGGAAATTATATAGGAGATAATATAGGTGCATATTCAAGATTTTCATTTAATATAGAAAAATATGTTATAGAAGGCAAAAATGACATTACAATAAAAGTTGAAGATTCTTTATCAAAAGACCAACCAAGAGGAAAACAACGATATAAAAAAGAAAGTTGGAAATGTTGGTACATACAAACAACTGGAATATGGAAAACAGTATGGATAGAATGGGTATCTAAAAAATATTTAAAAAATGTCAAAATTACACCAAAAACAGATAAAGTACAATTAGAAATTGAAACTAATTTATCAGAACAAGATATTGAAAAACAAAAATATTATATTGAAACAGAAATATCATTTAATGGGGAAATACTAAATAAAACAAGAGAAATAGTAAATAGCAATTATCAAAAAATCGAAATAGATATAGTGCAAGAAGGAGTAAAACATGATATACAAAAATGGTCAATTAATAGCCCTAATTTATATGATATTGGTGTTAGAATAGATATATGGACACATTTTATGAGAGAGTGTATAATGGATT
>CAOJQV010000015.1 GCA_948441945.1 uncultured Clostridium sp.
TATATGCATGATAAATATTCTTATGAAGCAATAGAAATGGCTTTACATGATAAAGATATTATTAGAACAATGGCTTGTGGAATCGCTGGTCTTTCTGTTGTAGCTGATTCTTTATCTGCAATAAAATATGCAAAAGTAAAAGTAATTAGAGACGAAACAGGACTAGCAACAGACTTTGAAGTTGAAGGAGATTTTCCAAAATTCGGAAATGATGATGATAGAGTAGATGAAATAGCAGTTGTGGTAGTAAGGAGATTTTTAAACAAATTACAAAAGCATAAAACTTACAGAAACTCAAAACATACTTTATCAATATTAACAATAACATCAAATGTAGTTTATGGTAAAAATACAGGAAACACACCAGATGGAAGAGAAGCTGGTTCACCTTTCGGGCCAGGAGCAAATCCTTTACATGGAAGAGATACAAATGGAGCATTATCAGTTATGAATTCAATTGCTAAACTACCTTTTGAACAATCGGAAGACGGAATTTCATATACATTTTCTATTACACCAGGAACTCTTGGAAAAACAGATGAAGAAAGAGTTAATAACTTAGTTAATATGTTAGATGGTTATTTCAAACAAACAGGACATCATATTAATGTAAATGTTTTCGATAGAAGTTTACTTGAAGATGCAATGGAACATCCAGAAAAATACCCTCAGCTTACAATTCGTGTATCTGGATATGCTGTTAATTTTACAAAGTTGACAAGAGAACAACAACTAGATGTTATTAATAGAACAATACATGAGAGAATTTAGAAAGGAGGGAGGGAGATAGGGACGTTCCTTAAATCCCTGTAAAATGGGAATAGGGGACACTCCTTCAGCTAAATCAACAAAGGAGTGTCCCCTATTCCCATTTTACAGGGATTTAAGGAACGTCCCTATCTCCCGATATTTTGGATTTAAAATATTACGCTAAAGTACATTCTATTGAGTCTTTTGGTACAGTAGATGGTCCTGGAATTAGATTTGTACTTTTCTTGCAAGGTTGCCACTTAAGTTGTAAATACTGTCATAATCGTGATACATGGGATATGAATTTAGGTGAATATAAGTCTTTAGATGATATTTTTGAAAAGATTGTAAAATATAAAAATTATATTTGTCCTAATGGTGGTGTAACTGTAACTGGTGGAGAACCTTTATTGCAAGTTAAATTCTTAATAGAATTATTTAAGAAATTAAAAAAAGAAAATATTCATACTTGTATTGATACTTCTGGTATGGTTGCACTAACTACTGATGTAAAACAATTATTGACTTTGACCGATTTAGTTTTACTGGATATAAAGCATATTAATTCAGAAAAGTGCAAGGATTTAGTTGGTTTTAGTAACAAACTCGAATTAGAATTTGCTAGATATTTAAGCGATAATGATATTCCATTATGGATAAGACAGGTTTTAATACCTGGATATACTGATGATGAGAGTGACCTATTGGAACTTAAGAATTTTATTAATAGTCTGAGTTCTGTTAAAAGAGTTGAAATTCTTCCATACCATGATATGGGTAAGTATAAATGGAAAAAGTTTGATAAAAAATATAAGTTAGATGATGTTAGACAAGCTAATGATGATGATATTAAAAGGGCAAAGAGGATTTTAGATATTACCTAAAATCCTCTTTTTCTTGCCAGTTTGAGCGACAAATTATTTAAATAATACTCTCTTCAATACCTGATATTCATCAAGTCTAGAAAGGTCCTCTTTCCGTATTAGCATATAAAAATTATATGCTAATACGCTTTTATGATCTTTAACATTTTTTAGAGCTATATTTAACGTTTTTCCATAATCGGAAAAAATACGATATTCATCCATCTTGCACATAAGCAGGATAAACATCACTTCTACTGCTACATCTGAATTTATGATGTTTTCTGGATCATAAATTGGAATTTCTCCCAAGTTAACTTGACCCTGTACAAGTTCTTTGAAGTCTTTTAACTGTTTTTTCATAGCGACCTTTTCTTCATTATAGACCGCTCTTAAGTCCTTTGCCTGCAGAATTTTATCTACTGAATTCCGCTCTTGCATTTCTTTCACAAGTTTGTTTAATACCTTTTTTAGCATTTTTTTTGCCTCCTGTTATAATTATAAACTGACTTCGCTCAAACATATCTGCCAATTCTCGTGTACATAATATCATAATTGTTAATTTTTTTCAAGTTATTCTATTCTAATTTATACAGAAATATTCGATAAAAAATATAAAAAATATAAATTATATATTTTTAGACTATCAAATAATGTTGATATTAAAATGGCAAAGAGGATTTTAGATATTACCTAAAATCCTCCTTTTTTTCTTGCCTATGTTTGAGCTACTTTCACAGAAGTCCTACTTTTTTAAGTGCATGTGCTTCTGTAATTTTTTCTGGCTGCCATTCATCTTTAAAAAATCTTACAAAATTCTGTGATAGACTTTGATATTTGCCTCTATCATTTGAAAGTGCTTCAATCAATACAGCACCCTGGTCTGAGAAAGTCATATACAAATCAATCTTGCACATAATTACGGCAAAAGCTAACTCCAGTGCTATATCTGTGCATACTATAGCACCTGCATTACAAATTGGAATTTCATCTAAGTTGATTTGTTGCTGGCTCATCTCCCTAAATCTTTCGATTTGCTCTCTCATTGCATTCTTTTCGCTTTTGTAGGTTCCTTTTACATCCTTTGACTGGATAATTCTTCCTACAGTGTTCCGCTCCTGCATTGTGTCAATCAGTTTTTGCAATAAACCCTTTAACATAGTTTCGTCCTCCTGTTTTCGTTTCATTTTTACAAACGGTCAGCTCAAATATTTCTATCAGCTTATGTATACATAATACCACGTTTTACTATTTTTTGCAATCCCTTTAAAAATCCCCTATTCTAAAAATAATTGCATAAAAAAGAGGACTTTAGATATTACCTAAAATCCTCTTATTTTCACTTGTATTTGAGCTAGAAGTTTCATTTGAGCTAGAATTTGCGCCAGTCAGACTTATTCAAATTCCTGCTCTCACTAAAAAGCATTCTATTTTCCTTTTCATATTTCTTTTTCTTTTTCCGTAATTCCTCAACAAGTTCCTCTTCTGCCCTTTTGGAGATTGGATTTTCTCCACAAGCCCTCATAGCTTTTTCTATTCTTTCTCTTAGTATTTGATCTCTATCCATACTGCATCCTCCTTACTATAATTATAGTTAGTTTCTAGCTCAAAATAATACAAACTTATGTAAATTATTATATCATATTTGCATTATAAAATCAAATAAAAAAGCTAGAGACTTTAATCTCTAGCTTTTTATTACATATCCAACAATTTAAGTTCAACATCTTCCATCTTATACTTACCATCTACTAATTTGAATTCAACTAAAGTATCTGACAATGTATCTTTATTTTGTCTTAAATCTGTTGTAAATAGAAACTTAATTTGTGGTATTTCTAATTTATTTGTTACAATCTCTTTAAAACACTCTGCCATATGTTTTTCATCTTCACAAACAAAAATCAACTGTGGAATTCCTGAAAATCCTGAATCACCTGGTACAAAGTTTTCGTAGAAATCTTTATATAAATTCATTTTTTCAACTAATTTCTTTTGCCAATCAATTTCTCTTCTAAATACCTCAAATAAGAAATGAATTGATTTTGAATTTTTTGTAAGCTTTACAGAGCCACCTGTTGCTTTAAATACTTTTCCTAAAGACTTAGCTGTAATAGCAGGTTTTACAACATAACTATCAAAAGCTTTTACTTTTCTTAAATATGCAATAAGCACTTGATTTCCAGCAAGTCTCTTTTTTATCATTGGAACTGGTTTTGTATTATCAGATGGTTGCCATTTACACTCTACTTCTTTTGAAGTTAATAAATATTTTCCCATCTTTTCTAAACAATAAATTCTATAAATTCCTTTTCCTTCATCTGAAGTAAAGTAATATCTTGTTAAAACTTTACATTTTACTAACGCATCTAATTTGTTATTTAATTTATCTTGTGATTTTGGGTCAATTCCCTTTATTTCTAGCATTTGATATATTTGTCTTGATGTAATAAATTCAAATTCATTTACTAAATCTAAAATAGCAAAATGAATATCTGTTATATGTCCTATGTTTATCTTGTGTACAATTTGGTTCATAGATACATAACCATCTTTACCGTCAAAAGTTTTTATCTCTCCTTCTCTTATTGCAAATGGTGATACTTGCGCTTTAATTTCATTATCTTCAACCATTTAAATTCCTCCTTTTTTAGCTATTGAACAAGTCAATTTAGCCATATTTAAAAATTTTATAAATTATAAAATAATTAACTTAACTTTCTTTTTGTCATAATCAATTTTCTTGACTATAACATTTACATTTTCTCCATAATCTAGTCCATCTTGATACTCTGCCATCCCTACTAAATTAGGTTTTAATTCTATGAAGATTCCGTTTTTATTTTTTTCGGTTTCTCTTATAATTCCTTTTACTTTCATTCCTACTTCAAATTGTTTTGCATTTTCTTCCCATGAACCTAAAGTTTCTTTATATGATAAATTTATCCTTCCTGTATCCTTGTCTATATATTTTACCATAACATTTACTTTTTGTCCAATTTTTATCCTTTCGAATGGTGATTTTATTCTTGCAACAGATAAATCTTCAATATGAACAAGTCCAACAACTCCTCCTCCAATATCTAAAAATGCACCATAAGGGGTAATATTTTTTACAATTGCATTTAAAGTTTGTCCAACTTGTAACTCTGTTTTTATTGTTTCTACTACTTCTTTTTGTACTTGCCTTCTTGAAAGCAATAATTTATCTTCATAATTTCCGACTTTCTTAAATTGCACAAATTTATGCACTTTTCCAACACATAAATTTGTTTTAGGAAGTCCATCTTTTTCTAAATTAATTTCTTCTACTTCTTCTCTTGGAATTACTCCCTTTTCTCCATTTTCTAAAGTTATGTGTAAATTATAATCTGAATCACATTCATCTACAAAACCCTGAAAAATCTCTTGCGTCTCTAATAACTTATTATTATCTCTCCATCCTTCTGGAAAGAATTTAAAATTATCCATTTGTATCTCCTCTATTTTCTCTTACGTTATTTTAACAATTTTTTTACTTCGTCATCTCTTAAATATCTCCAATTGCCTATCTTTAAATCTTTTACTCCAATTTCTCCAATCTTACTTCTATGTAATGCTAAAACTTTACTTCCAACAGCTTCACACATTTTTCTGATTTGTCTATTTTTTCCTTCATGAATTATTATTTCTAATCTTGTTATATTTTTTTCTTCATCTATTTTTAAAATTTTGACTTTTGCAAGTCTTGTAATATAGTCTTCTATTTTTACACCTTGCCTTAAATTTTCTACTGCATCATTTGATATTTTACCTTTTAAAGTAACAGTATAAGTTTTAGTTATTTCATGTTTAGGATGAGTAACTTTATAAACAAAATCTCCATCATTAGATAATATCAACGCTCCTGAAGTATACATGTCCAGCCTCCCTACAGGAACAACTCTTTGTTTTACATGAATTAAATCCAAGACTGTGTCTCTATTAAACTGGTCTTTTGAAGTTGTAACATATCCAATAGGTTTATTTAATAAAATATATATCATATTTTTATCATTTTGTATAGGTTTTCCACAATAAGTAACTTTATCCACATTTAGTAAAATCTTTCTTCCTAACTCTTGTACAACTTCGCCATTAACAGAAATTTTTCCTTGCATTATTAATTCTTCACATTTTCTTCTTGATGCGACTCCTGCATTTGCTAAAAACTTCTGCAAACGTACTTCTTCAACTTCCATTTTTCATCCTTTCAATAGGAGGTATTTTTAGACCTGTCCTCCTAATCCCTCTTTTAATTCTGATATTATTTTTTCAAAATATTCTGGTAATTCTGCCTCTATATACAATTGTTTTTCTGTAATAGGGTGTTTGAATTTTAATGATTTTGCGTGTAGGCATTGTCCTTTAATGCCCCACTTGTTCTTGCCACTTGAATATACTTCATCTCCTACAATTGGATATCCAATTTCAGATAAATGGACTCTTATTTGATGTGTTCTTCCTGTTTCTATTTTTACTTCTAATAAAGTATAATCTTTAGATCTTTCTAATACTTTAAAATGTGTAATTGCATTTTTTCCGTCTTTACTAACTGCCATCTTTTTTCTATCTTTAGTACTTCTGCCTATTGGCATATTGATTGTTCCTTCGTTTTCTTTGACAAAGCCTTTAACTAATGCAATATAAGTTTTTTCTACTTCATGATTTTTTATTTGTTCACTCATTTGTATGTGTGATTTATCATTTTTAGCTATTATTAATACTCCTGATGTGTCTTTATCTAGTCTATGAACTATTCCTGGTCTAATTTCTCCTCCGATTCCAGATAATGAGTCCTTACATATTGCCATAATTGCATTTACTAATGTTCCATCTGGGTTTCCATTAGCAGGATGAACTACCATACCTTTGGGCTTATTTACTACTATAATATCATTATCTTCATATAATACCTGAATTGGAATATCCTGCGCTTTTAAAGAGATTTCTTTTGGTTTTTCTTCTTCTATTGAAATTTCATCATCTTCTTGTATTTTATAAGAAGCTTTTGTCTTATTATTATTTATTAGTATTTTCTTCTCTTCTATTAATCTTTGAATATTAGTTCTTGAAAGTTCTATATTTTCAGCTAAATAAGAATCTACTCTTTTTCCTTCATCTATTTTTTCAACTTTTATTTTATTCATTAACATTTAACCTTTCATAAATTACAAATCTATCGTCAGAATATAATTCTTTATAATTTTTGTCATTTGTTTTTGTGATAATCATATTTGTTTTAGATTTTTTAAAGATTATGACATGTGTAATATTGTATTTATTAAATGTATCTTCATAAAATTTACTAATTCCAGATGTATTAATAAAATCCGTAAAAACATCTTCTTCTGAATTGCCACTAAATTCTGGTGAGTATAAATCTGCTCTTGAGTCAATAAATACTGGTATACCTCTAAATAGCATGTAGCTTCCATAGTTATATTCATTATAAAATCTAGCTTCTTCTAAATTTATATTTTCTAATATATAGTCGCAAGCTTCTACTGGATATGAATTGCTATCTACATATTGGTCATCTAATTTTGGTTTTATAGTATCATAACTTAATAAAATCATAAGTACACTTAAAGCAATAGCAACAAAAACATTGCTAAACGCTTTTTCAAGTTCTTGTTTACCATTTTTTGTGTATTTTGTTATTAATTCTATTAATAATCTTGTAAGCACTACTGAACATATTAACGCAAACATCGAAACTTGCCTTTTTGTTGATAACATTAAGTAACATAGTCCTGCTATCATAAATAAATCTGACAATTTGATTTTTGTTTTTGTGAATATTAATATTGATAAGAATATTATTAACATGCATATTGTGTTTGTGTCATTTGCTAAAGTCATTGGTAAATGTTCGTTTATGTTTTTTGTAGTGTTTCCTTGCATTGTTTTATAAAGATATGTATATGGTGTATCTCCTATTGGTGTTAATATTCCTGCTAATGCACATATAATCATAATAATTATTAGCCATCTTACATTTTTGTTTTTCTTCATTTTAATTTTATATGAGTTAATATTTCCTTGTTCTCTTTTTATTTTTATTCTTGATACTTTGCTTTGTATATTCTCTAGTTTCTCTTTTAATGATTGTATTTTATCTATTTTACTATTTTTCTTTTCTAAGAGTTTGATTCTAAATTTTAACATTAAAATATTTATTTTTCTATATATGATAATATCAGAAACTTTACTTATTAGATATTCTCCTATATAAGGTAAAAATAGAACAAAGAAAAATGGCCATGTTGCTACATGTAGATTAGCAATTAATATTGAAATAATGACTAACCAAATACCATATCCAATTTTTCGTTTTTCTAGAAATTTTTCTATAAGGAATATTTCCCAAATAAATAGTATAAATGTTACTAATTGTGCTCTTGCTGTTATATAATCTTGTAGAATATATAATGCTCCAATTGTTACTATAAAAGATATTGGTTTGCTTTTTGTTAATTTTTCGTTTACTAGATAAATAGAAACACTTAATATTGCTGATAAAATACATGTTACTATATATATTCCTTTAAAATTCCCTATTGAATATATTATGTATGTTAGTAAATCATATAACCAATGTGGATATGTATAGCTTAAGTCTTCGTGCCATGAGAAATGGTCCATCATATCAATTCCAAAGTTTTTAATTAATTCTCCTATTTTTATTGTATAAAATGTGTCATTTTGAAATGTTTTTGGTGTTAAACTTATTCCAAAAATGATTAATAAAATGATTGCTATAATTGTAAAGTTTATACTTATTTTTTTCTTTTCTTTTTCTTTCATCTAAAGTGATTCCCTTCTCTTTTATCTTACAAGATTATATCAAATAAAAATAAAAAAGAAAAGGACTTTTTTCCCTTTTCTATCTATAATCTATATATTATTATACAGCTTCTTGATTTTCTTGTTCTTTTGGCTCTTCTGTGTCATTTTCTTCAACTACTTCTAGGCTACCAATTGAAACTTCATAAGCTACTCTACTTTCTACTGTTCCATCTTCATATTTTTTCTCATACATTCTTGATTGAACTCTTCCTACTAATCTAACTTTTATTCCTACTTCTAAGTTTTGGCAGAATCTTGCTGTTCTTCCCCAAGCGATTGTTGGGATATAGTCGGATTTGTTATATGACCTGTTAACTGCAAGTAATATGTCTGCTATTTCTCTTCCAAAAGGTGTTTGTCTATAAATTGGTTTTTTACAGATAAATCCTACTAATACTACTTCGTTTGTAATCATGTCTTTTTTTACCATTTCATTTTCTTCTTCTGCTTCAGTTTCTTCTACTTCCATAACATCTTTAGCAAATACTGTTAATATTAATTTATTTTTTTCGTTTTCATAGCTATTATATGATCTAAATTGTCCTTTTACTAATAAGTTTTTTCCTTGCATTAGCATTTCATCTGTTACTAACCTTTCTGATACTGTTATTGGTATAATATCTGAGTTCCCGCTTAGTCTTGCAACATCTAGATTAAATACATAAAATCTTTCTCCATAAATTTCATGACTGAATTTTTTGTCTCCTGTAACTTTTCCAACTAATGTTAAATAGTTGTTTTCTAAATAATTTGTATCCAAATTTTTTCCTCCTTTATTTTTATCTTTAATGTATTTTTATCTTATTGCTTTCTCTTTACTACAATAATTATTATACACTATTTTTCTGGATTTGTCTACATAAAAAGTTAATTTTTAATAAAAATTGTAGTTTTTTCCAATATTTCATGAATTATTTTATAAGATAATTATACACTTTATGGAAATTTTTATTCAATTTCACTTTAAAATTTGAGTACCATTTGCATTTATATTGTAATTTTGATGGTAAATTAAATCAGAAACTGGAACTACTTGTAATCCTTTTTGTTTTATATTATTCAAGATTTTGTCAAGTGAGTCTGCTGTATGTTTTGTTCCATTGTGAGTCAAAATTATATCTCCTTCTGTAATCTTATCATTTAGTCTTTTCCACATTTCATCTCCTGTAAGTCCTGTATAGTCTAAGGTATCTAAACTCCACTGGATTGTATAGTATCCTTTGTCATTTGCTGCTTTTATTACTGTATTATTATATTCTCCATATGGTGCCCTATATAAGTTGGTTCTTTTCCCTATCAATTTTTCAATCTTATCATTACTTTTTTCGATTTCTTCTATATTTTTTTCGTAGCTTAAGTTATTTACATGTGGATGTGTATCGCTATGGCTTCCGTATTTCATGGCCTGCTTCATTAACCTTTTTTACGTACTCTGGAAATTTATCTATCCAGTCTCCTACCATAAAAAATGTGATTTTTACTTCATTTTCTTTTAATACTTCTAAAATTTTATCCATATCGTCTGCACTCCAGTAGCAATTCCTTTTATGATAGATTACTCTAAAAATTAAAAGCAGATTTTATCTACTTGAAAATTATATCGTAAATTTGTAATTGATTTTGATGTTTTCTTTGTCGATAATTTCTATCGTATCAACTAAATTAAGAATTATGTTTCTATTAATTTCTTTAAAACTAACAATTTCTCTAATGTATTTCATAAGTTCATTTTCTTTGTTATTTTCATAATCACTTAATTTAATATTTAGTTTTTCTGTTTTTTCTATTAATTCTTGTTTTTCTTTTTTGTAACTTTCTGTAAAGGAAACAAATTCTTCTTTATCTAGCAATCCATTTACTCTGTCTTCATATGCTGTTTTTATGATTTTTGTTATTTCTTCTATCCTTCTATTATTATCAATTATTTTCTTTTGTAATTTCTTCTTAGCATTGTTAATTTTAGTTTTATCAATTGAATTGATTAGTTTTTCTTTATCTACTTTTTCTTGCAAAATTTTTCTTAAATCTTGTACTACAAATTCATTCAAAATACTTTCTCTTACTGCCATTCTTGTGCAATAATCTTTTCCATATCGATTATACATACTACAAATTGCTACCATATCATTTTTTAGTCCACTTTGTACTTGATAGGTATATTTGTTATGGCATCTTGGACAATATAATAGTCCTGCTAATAAGTGTTCTGTATTTTCTTTTTTATGTATGTTATGTGCTTTTCTTTTTAATATGTCTTGCACTAATTCAAAGGTCTGTTTATCTATAATCGGCTCATGTGCATTTTCTTTAATTAAATATTCTGATTTTGGTAAAAGTCTATATTTCTTTACTTTATAGCTTACCATCTCTCCTTGATGCTGAATTAAGTCTCCAGTATATACTTTATTCATTAGAATCTTCTTTATTGTATTGTGTCCCCATAATCCAGATATTGTTTTACAATGATAATTACAACTTTTTTGTTTATAAATAGAAGGGCAGGGAACTTTTCTTTCATTTAGTCTATGAGCTATATAAGCTAATCCATTTCCATTCACATATTCATTAAATATATATTTAACAATTTCTGCTGCTTCCTCATCTATTACTAATCTTGTAATATCATTTGGATGCTTTTTATAGCCATATGGTGCAAATGCTCCTATAAACTCGCCTTTTTCTGCTTTTGTTCTTTTTACAGTTCTTACCTTTTTAGAAATATCTTTTGCATACATATCGTTTACAACAGACATGAAAGGTCCAATATCATTATTGCTATTTTTGGAAAAGGTATCTATTCCATCATTTACTGCAATATATCTGACATTTTTAGCAGGAAAGTATTTTTCTAGGTAATAACCTGTATCGATATAATCTCTTCCTAAACGAGATAAGTCTTTGGTTATTACCATATCTATTTTTCCTTGTTCAATATCTTCTTTTAATCTTATAAATGATGGTCTGTCAAAGTTTGTCCCTGTATATCCATCATCAATATAAATATCTATTAAAAGCCAATTTGGCTCTTTTGCAACATATTTAGTTAGAAATTCTTTTTGATTGATAATACTTTCAGATGTTCCGACTCCCCTCATCATCTCTTGAAAGTCTTAAATAAAGCCCGTACTTTGTATGTTTTAGTGTCTAATATACTTGTATCTAAATTCATTATTTTTCATCCCTTCCTTTCATAATACCTAGATAACAAGTTATTTTAGAATTTTTGATGTTGTGCATTCTAACTCTTCTTCCTTTATATTGCAAGTCTTTTTTTCTATGTAAATTGGAAGTAATATTTCCATTAACTCTTGCAATTTTTTTCCTTCGTGTAAAAAAGTTCTTGTTACATTCATGTCCACCTCTTTCTTTTTAAATGTATATGTCCCAACATATAATTTATTACTTCAAAAAACAGGTATAAATTACTTCATACCTGTTACAACCAATCAAAAAAGAGCCTAGCTACTTTGCTAAACTCCAATTTTATTTTAGTTAAATTTTGTATCACACTTTTCTTACATAAAAATCTTATACACTATTAATATAATACTGCATAGGTAGATTTTTTGCTAACACTTCTATTGCATAACAGTGCTATACAATATCAATATGATATTGTACTTTGCAACTTTTTGCCAACAGATTTTTTGTATAAAGAAACTATATAATAACTCCTAGATTATTATACCTCTTTCCTTTATTTAGCATTATTATATTGGTTATAGTTAATTATGTCAATACCTTTTTTTAACTTTTTATAATATTTGGGAAAATATTTTAATTAGTTGTTCGTAATCTTTTGTTATTCTTATTCTTGCATATGTGTTATCTAAATTTATAAAATAACTACAATTTTCAGCAATAATACCTTCTTCCATTAATTTGCTAGTTAAATT
Organism: uncultured Clostridium sp.; assembly: GCA_948441945.1. Lineage (GTDB taxonomy): Bacteria > Bacillota > Clostridia > TANB77 > CAG-508 > CAG-269. The sequence continues at coordinate 12,380 of CAOJQV010000015.1, forward strand.
AGCATGTTTATCAGTTTTTATTGTAAATATTGGTGTCTCTACATTTGTGCTTATATAATTTTCTTTCTTTAATGTTTTATAGATTGCTTGATTTATTTCAACTGTTTTTAGTTTTGTATATTCTAATTTATCATAATTCTTTAAAACTTTAATAAAAATACTAGCTGATAAGTCTGAAAATGGAAATGGTATTGCAATTTCATTATATATTTTTATTAATTCTCTGTCTGCAAACATATAGCCTACTCTATGATTAGGTAATCCATAAAATTTAGATGCACTTCTTAATACCATTATATTGTCATATTTTCCCACAAGTTTTATAGCTGAATTATTTAATTGCATATAATCACCATATGCTTCATCTACTATAACCATAATATTATATTGTTTTGCTTTTTTTACTATCTTTTCAATATCACTAACATCTATTATCTGTCCAGTAGGATTATTAGGATTTTCTATAGAGATTAGACTATAACTATTATTAATTTTTTTCATAAAATCTGTTGCTATAAACTTATAGTTATTATTTTTTTCTAAGTTATAATATTCATATATTCCCTTTTTTAATTCTACCTCTGATATAAATCTTGGAAATTGAGGTGCTATTCCTAATACCTTTGTTCCTTCTTGAATTAAAAATTCACTAATATTTCTTAATATTCCCATTGTTCCTGCACCGAAAGCTATATTCTTTGTATTTATATCATTATAAAGGTGCTCTTTCCAAAACTTAAGTAATTCTTCTTTCAATAATTCATATTCTAAAGAAGGATATTTATTGATTTCACTGCTACATTCTAATATATATTTCTTTATCATACTTTCGTGTATAAATGGATTCGTTCCCAATGAGCAATCAATTATATTTGTAGATAAATAACTTTTTAAAGATTCTTCATCCATATAATCTCTTACTTTAAAGTTCTTATAATGTTCATCTATCATTTCAACATTATACCCCTTTTCTTTATTCTTAAAATTAATAGTGCTATGTAACATAGTATAAACCTATTTAGAATAAATACTAGATGTAGAAACTCCACCATCTACTGTATAAATCCCACCTGTTACATAAGAAGCTTCCTCGCTACTTAAAAAAGCAACTACATTTGCAACTTCATTTGGTGTTCCAATTCGTTTAATTGGATTTCTATTTGCACATTTTATCTTTTGTTCTTCACTTTTAAAACTTGTTTCCAATAATTCTGTTAAAATTGGTCCTGGCAAAACACAATTGACTCTAACTCCTAAATTTGCATATTCTTGTGCTAAGCATTTAGTAAACATCACAATCCCTGCCTTAGTTGTACAATATAAAGGTGATGTTAATTCTGGAACTAAACCTAAGCAAGAAGCAATATTCACAATACATCCTTTATTTTCTTTTAACTTATCAATTAGATTTCTTGTGACTTTAAATGTTCCCTTTATATTTACATCAACCATATTATCTATATCCTCATCTGTTGTTTGTTCAATATATTTTTCAAAATATATTCCTGCATTATTAACTAATATATCTACTTTATCTATTAAATCGACCGCTTTTTTAATTTCGGGGTCTTTCGTTGTATTTACTTTATAATACTCAAATGTAGATTTCGGTTCTTTTATATCAAATATAATTACTTTAGCTCCTAATTCTTTTAATTTATTTGCAATAGCTTCACCAATTCCATTACTTCCACCTGTCACAATTGCTACTTTATTTTTTAAATTCATGACCTATTCCTCCTACAAATTACCTTTTTAATTTCACTTTATTAAATCTGTATAATAAATAATTTCTTTTCCTAAAGATTTAGCATACTCTATTTCTTTATTTGTGCTTTCTCCAATATAATTATCTATATTGACTACAAGTATGCTATCACTTAATTTTATTCTTTCAAAATGTGCTTCTCCTAAAAGTTTCTTTTCTTCATCACTACATGTACACTTTCCTGTTGGATATACTGGTGTTAGCATACAAATTCCACTTTTCGCCATTTTTTCAGTTATTTCCATCATTTCATTTTGGTACTTCAAACTCCCACATACTGTTATAATTTTCATTTCATAGCCTCCATTACAAATTATCTTTCACTACCTAAATCCTCTGGTTTAATATTTTTATCACTCTTACTATTAACTATTTCGAGATATATTTTTTCAATTTTATTAAGTTCATCAAATTGCTCTTGTGGTGCATTTCTATTTATCATTGCCCTTTTTATATTATTAGTTCTTGTTTCATAATCAATGCAAACTTGTTCATTGCTTTCTTTTCTAAGTCTTTCTAATAAATTTAAACCATCATTTCCAACAGGAATCATATCAAATCCATTATTTCTTGCTACAATATAATTTACTTTCACTCCACAAGCTAAACATCTTGAAATAAAATCTGGTAATAAATTATAACATTTATTATGAGCTTCAATATTTGATAATCTAGCATTTTTACTTTTTAATATACTTCTTTCGTATCTTTCTCTTGTTGCAAGTAAACTTGCTAAATTTCCTGTAACTACTAAATCTATAGTTGCATCATATTTATCTGGAATAGTCTTAATTACTTCTAACAGACTATAATCAACTGGTGCTTTTTCTCTTAAAGCTGAATAATTATTATTCATTGCATAAGTAAAAAGCTCATCTCCCCATAAATGTGCATCAAAATTTGTAAGTTTTGTATAATATGTTGGATATTTATCAAGTATTTCATCTGAATATTTACTAAAACGGCGATAATCATCAGAGTTTATAATTGTATATCTAGATAAATCAGTATTTTGTATAAATGTTGTTTTTCCACATCCAGGTTGACCTATAACAAACATAATAGATGGATCTTTTTCAACAACTCTATTTAAAAATATTCTTTTCTTAAGTTCATTTAGAATCATTCTATGTTCATCTTCAGATAATTTATAACTTTCAATTAATTTCTCTAAAAATTCATTTTCCATCTTATTTTTCTTCACTTTCTAATTACTATTTATTTTTACTTATATTATCATGAAATCAGACAATTAGCAACTTTAATTATTTGCTCTCATATCACCATAATTATTCATTTCTAAATTCTTCTCTATAAATATCACCTATATTATAAAAATCATACAAATCCATCTTACTCATTCCTTCAGTATCTCTACTGATATAGTAATTTGCTTTCTTTCTTGCATCATTTAACATTTTATTAAATTGTTCATAATATTCATCGCCTAACAAATTTTTCATAACTTCGCTATTTAAGTATGTATTTATAGCTGTTACCCTTAAAAACTTTGCACTTATTTTTCGTTGCGATTTTAAAAACTTATTCATCTTTTCTTCAATTGGTTTTAAAATTTCTTTGATTAATTCTTCCATTTTATCTTGGTATAAATCTAAATTTAATTCTTTATCTATTCCGCTTCTAATAATATCTGCCTCATATCTTCCTTGACTTTTTGCTATGTTTTTTATCATTTTCTTTTTATATCTTGGTATTCTTATTACCATCGTTACTAATTCTTCATCTTTATTTTCCTTCAAATTTTTTCCTCCTTTTCTTCTTGTTTTTTCTTTTCAAAATTGGTTTAACAATTTTGCAGGATCAGGGAGATATCTCATCTTCCGACAACTGCCTAAAAGCGTGGCTTTTAGCGGTATTACCTTTGTATTTTTGTGATATCAAATGCATATCGCATTGTTAGGCAAGAAAAAAACAATATAAATCTCAAAATTTATATTGTCTTTTAATGTTATTTTAATTCTTCCTTTAATTTCATTCCATCTTTTAATCCTGCAAAATAATATTTTTTATGAAAATAATAACTTTCAAAATCAATTGTTTCCACATAATCTTTTATTAACCTTTCAATACTATCTTTTAACCAATTAAGATTATATGGAATTTTTTCTAATTCTTTATTTAAACAATCAGACTTTTTAATTTTATTTGCTTTATCTTGACTCATAAACTTTTTATCTTTTTCATCAATAAAAGCTAAATCTTCTTCCCTTGCTTCAAATATTGTTTCTAGCATATTGATTTTTTCTTTTTCCACTTAACATCACCTCCTATTGTTGTGTGATGTTAACTCTTGTTCAAATTAATGTCAACTCGTTTTCTAAAATTTATTGGCATATAAACTTGTCCAATCAAAATTACTATAATCCCTATCACTTTTATAACTGCAATTTTTAGTTTTATATTGTTGTTTATATTTTTTATCTATATTATTTGGTTGTAAAAATTCCAATACTTTATTTGTATTTTTTTCGTTAGTTATATGTAATTTTTCCTTCTGTTCATCTTCTGAATATATATCAACAACATATATTTTATAAGCTTTACCTTTCCCTTGATCTTCTTGTTTTATTAATTTTGCCTTTTCTAGTTCTTTGAATACTTTTATAACTGTCTTACTACTTGATTTTAAATATTCTCCCATTTCTTTTCTAGTTATAAAAATATATATGTTTCCATAGTCATCTACTTTATGATTCATTCTTGATAAATTTAATCTATCTAGTATAAAGATATATCCTAACTGAGATAAAGGGCACAAAATCGATTTATATGGCTCTGTGTATAAAATTTTTCTTGGTACTTGGCAGAACTTAAATTTCATTTCTTGATTTATATTTATGTATTTCAATATTCACCTCGTTTCTTTTTGAAATTATGCTCTCACAATTTCTAACTAAAAAAAAGAACTACTAACTTTAAAATCAGTAATTCTTTTGGACTATTTTCATAATAGATTTTTAATTATTATTATCTTCCAATATTCTCTCTAGATCTACTTTCAATTGTATGATATCTTTTGTTATAATGTCCCATATAAAGTTTAACTTTATTCCTTCATAATCATGAACGATTTTGTTTCTTAAATTCTTTATAATAACCCACTCTATATTTGGATTTCTTTCCATTGTTTCTTTACTTATGTTTTTGACTAATTCACCTATTTGACTAATAGCAAAAACTGTAGCATCAATTGTCTTATCATCTTTACAAAACACTTCAAATGTATAACCTTCTGTATATATTAATGCTTTATTTATATATTCTATCATCTTTTTTAATGACATATATTCTTTATTTTTCATATACAACAACTCCTGTTTCCTTTATTTCTTTATCGATTAATGAATTTTCTATTATCTCATATTTTTCAAACCCATCAATTTCTTTTTGTAATTTTTCTTCTATTTGGCATATCAACTTTAATAGTGCAAATCCTTTCAACTCTGAATTTGTATCTATTATTAAATCTACATCGCTTTTTTTTGTAGCTTTTTGTTTTGCATAAGAACCAAATAGTATTACTTGGTATACTGGCTTATCTTTTAAAAGTTCTTCTAGCATTTTCTTTATTTCTTCAATTGTATATATCTTCTCACTCATAGTCTACAACTCCTATCTCTCTTTCCTATATTCCCAGTATACCATAAATTTTTATAATTTCATATATTTTTTTAATATTTTTACAAGATAAAACAATGATATTTTAAAATTTATATAATTCGAATGTAAACGGAAATTTTGTTAGAAATATCTGATAAAATTTTTGAACTAAATTGTGAAAAAATTTTGATTGATATTTCTTTCAAAATTGTAGGAATACCGAGAAGTATATAAATTTTAACAATATCATTGTTTTATACTTAAATATTCTAAAATAACTTGTTTTTATTTTCTATCACAAAAGTAATTGTTACCATGCACAGTTCATGCTTAGTGCTACTTTCTTTTCATTAGTTTTTACATTATAAATTGGTAATAGTTTTTCTGTGCTTGATACTTCTACTGTTTTTTCTGAGGAAAATGAGAAGTTACTTGCTACAAAAAATAATACAATAACTGTAATCATTGATACTGCATAAGTGCGTATCTTTTCTTTACTAAATACAAAGAACATATAATCACCTTTAAAATATATATTCAGTTTTTTTTATTTTATTCAATAAGAAAACTATTTTATTACACAATAAACCACTAACTTTAAAATTAGTGGTTATCTATTAATAGTAATTTTTCAAAATATTCTACCATAAATAATGGTATGTTTGTCAAATTATCATCTTTATTTAAGTTTTTCATTGAAAATCTAATTCTTGTCTTTGGTTTATTCATATCATTATAAACTTTTAAGCTAGTATTATTTACACTTTCACCTGATTTTACTTCAATAGGAATAATCTCATTTTGATATTGAATGATAAAATCAATTTCGTATCTATTATCAAATGCATAATAATAAGGTTTTAATCCATTTGCAACTAATGTTTGTAACACATAATTTTCTGTTAAAGCTCCCTTAAATTCTTGGAATAACTTATTTCCTTCTATAATAACCTTACTATTTAAATCTGTTTTCTTTCTTAATAAACCTACATCATTTAAGTACATTTTAAAGGATGCTAAATCATTATAACTAATAAGTGGCATATTAGGTTTTGTTACATTATATATTTTATTTACTACATTTGCATCTCTTAGCCAATTTACAGAACCTTCATACTCCCTTGCTCTAGCTCCATTTTTTGCAACTTGATATAAAAATTTCTTGTTTTCTTTTGATATTTGAGATGGTATACTATTCCAAATTATAGAAGTTCTATTAGCTTCTATATTTGTAGTATGTTTAGAAAAATCACTTTCATAAGATTTTAAAATATTGTCTTGTATCTTATTTACTTTTTCCATATCTTTATATCTTACCCATGAATCTACAACCTCAGGCATACCTCCTATTATAAAATATGCTTTTAGTTTTTCAGTTAAATTATTAAAAAATATTTCTGGAATATTTTCTATTTTTTTAATTGAATCTAAATAATCAACTAAATTTTCACAACCATCTGCCTTTAAAAATTCTGTAAATGTCATTGGATACATATCTAGAAAATCTACTTTGCCCACTGGAAAAGATGTATGTGATAATCTGATTCCAAGTAATGACCCTGCACTTATTATATGATATTCTTTAGCTTCTTCTTCAAAATATTTTAACGAGTTTAATGCATTTGGACATTCTTGTATTTCATCAAAAACAATTAGTGTTTTTTCTGGTAAAATTGCTTTGCCATAAACAAAAGCTAATTGTTCTAATATTCTTGCTGGATCTTTTGTATTTTCAAACATATTGTGTAATTGTGTATCATGGTCAAAGTTAAAATATGCAACTCCATCATAGTTTTCTTTTCCAAATTGTTTTATTATATATGTTTTTCCAACTTGTCTTGCTCCTCGTAATATTAAAGGTTTTCTTTCTTTATCGTTTTTCCATTTTATTAATTCTTCCATTATTTTTCTATACATTGCATCATCTCCTATACATATATTATAACATATATAGAAAATAAATACACGTTTTTTTAATATTTTTATCATATTTTTACACATTTTTTAAGTTTTTTTATAACCATTTTACACATATTTTCATCACTAATTAAAATAATCTATTATCCCATTATAGATTCCCATTGCAAGTCTATTTTGATATTCATCATCTAGTAATTGTTTTTCTTCTTCTGGATTAGATAAAAATCCACATTCTACAATTGAAATTGGAATTTCAACATGTTTCATAATATATACTGTATCTAGTTTCATAGCAACTCTTTTATTTTCTTTCTGAATTGCATTATTTAAATTATTTTGAATTTTTTTTGCTAATTCATTACTTTCTTCATTTTTTGTATTATAAAAACATTGCCAACCCCAATACTGCCCTTGTGGTATTTTGTTTAAATGGATACTAATAAATATGTCTGCTGTTGATTCATTACCAATTTTTACTCTATTTTTAATGTCTGATACTTTCTTTTCTCTTAATGTATTTTTGTCTAAATCATAGATGGCATTTTCATCAGATCTAGTTAGAATAACTGTACATCCACTTTGTTCTAATAGATTTTGTAATTTTAGGCTTATTTTTAAATTAGTTTGTGCTTCTGTTGTACCACGACTACTTTCAGCTCCTTCGTCTGGAATCCCGATGGCCGCGCATCTATTACTATTACTTTGCCAGAAACAGGGGTTGATGTAGTTGGCTCACTTTCTTCTGATAATTGCATTTTTGTTCCTTCATAAGAATATGCAAATATACCTAGCAATAAACAAATTAATATCATACAAATTCTTTTACGATGAATTACATACATTTTTTTCATTCTCCTAACATAAAAAACTCTTAATATAAAAATATTAAGAGTTTTCTATTTTATTCTTATTTTATACATTTTTTCTTCTATCTATTGAATAACTACTACCCATAACAGATTTCGCTAAGTGTTTTACTTGTGCACCTACTTCTCCTATCTCAAGCATATTTGCAAAACGTCCTATATCTGCTTCAACTACTCCTATAGAGATAGATGTAAGAGGAAATTGCTCAATTACTCCCTTTCTGTTTGCAACTTCAATATATCCTTTATCATTATCATCTTCTGTAAAAAATTTTGTGACACTTGCATCAAAATTAGCAATGATACTTTCACAAAGTTCTTCTGTATGTAAGATTGGAACTATTGCTATAAAATCATCCCCTCCTATATGTCCTATAAATGAGTTATTAGAAACTACTCCATGAACACATTTTATTATAGTATCAGATGTAAATTTTATAATTTCATCTCCATTAATAAAACCATATACATCATTATATGCTTTAAAATTGTCTAAGTCTAAGTATAATACTGAAAATGATTCTTTATTGGAAATTCTTTTTTTAAGTTCTGCATGAATTTGTACATTACCTGGAAGTCCTGTAAGTGGACTAATTCTTCTATTTATGGTTAATAATCGTGTTAGATTTTTAATAGTAAAATATAAATATTGTGCATTAACGGGTTTTTTTATATAATATTCAACTGATTCTTTTAAGATTTTTACTCTATGTTCTTTTTCAGGATTAGATGATACTACAATAATTGGTGTAATACTGTTGTCTTCATCTCTTCTTATCTTTTGACATAGTTCGAGTACATCCACTTCAATTGCATCTTCATTAATAATAATTATAGAAGGAATGTTCTTTAGTGCAACATCAATTTGGCTTGATGTTACACTAATAAATTTATATTCTGGATCATTTTTGAATAATTCTCTAAATACTATAATTGAAGATTCATCATCATCTATTATATAAATTTCTTGTATCATTTTTCCTCCTTAGTTCTTATGTTTGCTATCTATTGTTTTACAAATCTTATTCCTGTTTCTGTTGATATATCATCTATATTATAAACTGTTACTTCTATTAAGTTTTCTCCTTGTTTTAATTCTATTGGTAATACATATTCTAGTTCTTTTAAGTTCATTTCCTTTAAGTTTAGTACATAACTTTGTTGTTCATCTTGATTTAATATGATTTCTATTTTTCCTAATTGTATATCATCTGATGTTCTTATAACAAAGTGTTCTCTTGCATCATCAATATCTACTTCAAGTTTTGGTTTTGATACTCCATTAATTTTTTGTTCTTTTGTTTCTGTATTGTTATCTTCGTCTACTACAATAACTGTTAATGTGTGTAATCCTTTTTGTGCTTCGATTTCTTCTTCTATTATAGTATCATTTATATCTATTGTTGTTTCTTCTCCTTCATCCCAACGATATGTCATGTAAGATATTACTTTTTCACCACTATATGTGATTTTTATATTATTTCCTGATACTTCAAAATTGATATTGCTTTTTAATTCATATTTTTTTTCATAAGGTATTACATTTCCAACTTCATCATATATAATAACACGAAGTGTGTTTGTTCCAAAAGGGATTTTTATTTCTTGTTCAAAGTATTTTCCATTGTTTCCATTAACAATTACTTTATCTTCATTATTCCACCCATATTCAACTTTTGATATAACTTTTGGATGTGTAATTTTTAATAAAACAATATCTTCTGCTTTATTTTCAACTGTTATTGTTGGTTGAGCATTTTTGTCTTTAATTTCCATTTGGTTTTTATAAAAAGCATAAGCTCCTGTCCCTACACAAAATGTTCCAAATATGATTAATGCTATCACAAAAAATTTTAGAATGGCGTTTATATTTACGGGTTTAGGAGTTTTGGTTTTTTTAGTATTTGTTGCCATGTTTGTTGAAAGTATTTGATTCATTTATCACACCTCTATTTTTACTCATTATCACTAAAAAAATTATAACATACCATATTTTAAAAGTAAACTCTTTATTGATAATTTTTAGTGAGAGAGGGACGTTCCTTTTATCCCTCAAAATAGGGAATAGGGGACACTCCTTGGGATGTCTCTTATTTCTTTTTTTCTTTCTAAAATTGAAAATAAGAAAAGAAAGTGAGAAATTTTCCAAGGAGTGTCCCCTATTCCCTATTTTGAGGGATAAAAGGAACGTCCCTCTCTCCCTATATATATTTCTTTATTAAAATAATTCCACCTGCTAGTGTAATTAGTACTGTAAATCCTAATGCAAAGTAAACTTTTGCACGACCTGTTGAAACTGATAATAGTACTGGTGCATCATCTATGTCATCTTCTCCATCTTTTTTGTTATCTGGTGTTGAGTCAATATCTGGTGCATTTTTGTCATTATAGTCTTCTGAAATTTCTGCAATATTAACTTTCTTTCCTAAGTTATCATTTCCATTTATCCATGTTAGTATTACTTGAACTTCTGCGCTTTCTCCAGGTTTTAATAGTTTATTTTCTAGTTTTCTTGTTGAAATAATATTATTTCCTTCATCTGTCCAATCTGGATTGTCTTCAGCAACAAATTTTAGTCCTGCTGGAACATAGTCTGTAATTTCTTTTGCATATCCTTCAATGTCTCCTTCGTTTGTTATACGAATTGAGTATTTGAATTTAACTGTTACTGAATTGATTTTCTTTCTATCAAGTTCTACTTTTACAACATCTTCTGGGTTATCTTCTGCTTTGTGTCCTGTTGGTGTAACTGTTTCTTTTCCATCTTCTACTACTATTGCGTGTGTTACCCATTTTCTTAATGCTAAGTCAAAGTAATTTAATTTGATATATTCTTTATCTTGGTCATCTTCTCCTTCAATCCATTCGTCTGGTGTTGAGTCAATGTCATCAATTGGTTTTCCGTCTTCATCTGTGTCATCTGTTATTTGTGCTGAGTTTATAATAACTCTATCTGAAGTAGTTGGTTCTACTACTTTAAATGCTATTTTTAATTCTTTGTAGTCTGGATTTGTATCAGATATTTCTTTTGTGCTGTCAAATGCGTGTAATAATGCTGGATTTTCTTTTAAATCATTGTCATTTTCCATTCTTGCTTCACCTTGTTCTTTTGATAAATAGTCTGTTGTTATTTTAACTGCTTTTGAAATATCTTCTGTTTCTTTTCCTTCACTGTCATACATTTTCCATCTATATTCTTCATTTAATTCGTTTTCTGGTAAGAATTCTAGCCCATCTGGAATATCATCTGATACTTTTGATGCATATCCATTAAAGTCTCCTTCATTATATACTCTTAATGTATAAATTACAGTATTTCCTGTAACTACATCAATAGGAGTTTTTGGATGTTCATAAGTAATTTTTCCATTTTCGTATTTTACTTCTGGAATTCTATTTGTAATTTCTTCATCATTTACACCTGTTATGAATTTTCTTAATGCTAAGTCAAATACTCTTACAATTACTTTTTCAAAGTCGTCATCATCTTGTTGTCCTGGTATGTAACTACCTTTTTCATTATCTTTATAATTTGGTAAATTATTATCATCAGGAAGCTCTACATTATTTACTTGTGAGTCTCTATCTATAACTACCTTTTTATTTTCGTCTTTGCATACTGTTACATCTGCAATGTTTGTTATTTTTCCTTGAGCATTATTTGAAAGTTTACACATAATTGGAACTTCTTTATATGATAATACTATTTTTCCATCATCATTTACTGTTGTTTTTCCAATAATATGATTATCTAAATATGCTGTTTTTACAGTTCTTCCATCTTCAGATGAACTCCATCCATAAGATTTATTAAATTCATTGTCTATATATTCTAAGTATGGTGGTAAATGGTCTGTAATTTCTGAAGCATATCCATCTATATCTCCTTCATTATATACCCTTAACATATAAACAACTACATCTCCTGCTTTTACATCTACAGGTTCTTTACTATGTTCATAAGTTGCTGTAGTAATTACTTTACCGTCTTCTCCTATTGTATTTAATTTTGATGTATCAACTTTTGGTGCTCTTGTATAAGTTTTTCCATCAGATTCTAATAAATATTCATCTTCATCTATTGTTGTATCATTGCTTACAGCTATAATGAATTTTCTTAATGCTAAATCAAATGATTGTAAAATTATATAGTCGTGGTCTTCATCATCTTCATGGTTAGGATGTTCTTTCCAATCTTCTGTATCTGAATCTCTGTCATCTACATCGTTTCCATCACTATCTGTGTTTCCAGTAATAGCTGCTTCATTTCTAATTATTGTATTTGTATTATCTTCTGAAATTACTCTTAAATAAACTGAAATTTCTTTATAGTCTGGGTTTTTATTATTGATTGTATTTATATATCCTTTAGTAGGGTCAAAAGCTTTTATTAAGTTTGCTCCATCTGTTGCTACATCTTCTCCATTTCCTTTAGCTAAATAATCTGTTGTTATTTTTTCAATTCTTCCTGTAGTACTGTTAGGAGTTGTCATATCCCATCTTAATTGATTATATTCAATTGCTTGTTTTTCTTCTGCAGTCAAGCTAGTATCATTACTTAATTCGCTTCCTGTTTTTTCAGACCAAATAAATTCAAGTCCTTCTGGAATATCTTCTGTAATTTCTGAAGCATATCCATCTATGTCTCCTTCATTGTAAACTCTAAAAGTATATTTTACAATATCTCCTTTTTTAACTGCTACTGGTGTTTTATCAACTTCATAGTCTGCAGTTGTTGCTGTTCCATTAGCTAATTTTGTAATATCTACTTTTCCTATTCTTTCTGGTACTTTGTTTCCATTTACTTCAACTATTCTTTTTACTAATTTTAAGTCAAATTGATAGTTTTTAACTTCTACTTTGATATTTGCTACTCCATCATAATTTACTTTTACTCTATCTGATGTTGATGCTGTAATATCTCTATCATTTTCATCTGTAACTTTATGTGTTACTGTATCGATTTCATATTTTCCATTTGTTTTCTTTTTTGTAACTGTTACTATAATTGTTCCGTTAAATTTACAATAATCTTTTGGTGCTTCTATTTCAGTAATTCTATAAACATCTGCTCTTTGTAAATTGCTTTCATTTATTTCTACACCTGATGCAATAACTTTTTGTCCTTCTATTGTTTCTGTTTGCCCATTTACATTAAATTTTGCTTGAATATTTAATTGTCTTCCATTTTTGTCTTCTTTTACTAATGTAACATTGTATTTGCCTTCTTCTACTGGTAAAATTACTAATCTTTCAAAGTCATCGTCATCTTGTTCACCTTTGTAATAATGATTTGAGTCTGTTAAGTCTGTTTTATTATCAGTATCTCCAATATAATTTTCCATATTATTTTTATTTACATTTGGCTTTGTGCTTGGTTCTGAATCTCTATCAAGATTTTCTTGATTTGTGATTGTTACTTTATCTACTGCATCATATTCTTCTGAAATCCAAGCTACATTTGTTAAGATTTTTTGATTTCTTGTATCTGGTGTTGCATTAACTATACATTCTATTTCAATTGTTTCACTTTTTAGGTCTCTTCCATCAAATGCTGGTAAATTAGTTGTATTATTAGAGTCTCTTTTTATTGTTACAATATTATTTGTTCTATCATAATTTTCTACTGAAAATCCTGGTGTAACAACTCTAGTAAATTCTAATCCATCTGCTAATTGATCTGTTATTTTTGTTGCTCTACCAGCTTTTTCGCCTTCATTATAAACTGTTAAATTGTAAGTTACTTTTGTTCCATTTGTTACTGTAACTGCGTCTTTTCTATGTTTATAAGTTGCTGTTCCTGTACTTTCTATACTGCTTGTATCTATATTAGGATTTCTTGTTTGTGCAATTTCTACACCATCTAATTTTGTTATGTATTTTCTAATACTTAAGTCGAATTCTTTTTCTACTGCTGGTGTTTTTGTAATTTCAATGATTGGTTGCGCATTTTGATTTTTTGTTGATGCATATAAAGTTACATTTGTTCTTGAGTCAGATGATATTGTGTGGTTATTTGCATAATTGATTAAGTAGTTATATAAAATTACTGCTTGTTCTTGTCTTTCATATCCTGCTCCAATGTTATTTCCTTCTTCATCATGATTTCCATTATCATAATCTGAAAAACTAGTATACCACGTTGATTTATCTGTACTTGTTTGCATACTTGGTCTACTATAGTTTAGCCAAGATGTTTTGCTATCTCCAAATTGATTATAAATCTTATCCCATAGTGTTTCACTTCCTGTATATCCTTCATATTCGTCTAATACTGTATCATGATTTGTATAATACCATATTGCAGCTTGTTGCACTGCTTGAATATCTGTATCTGTCAAAGGATGCACATACCAACCATCAGTTCTAATTCCTGCATCTTCTAACAATTGTGTTCTTTCTTCATCTGATGAAACACCTTTTAAATATATTTTATCTAATAATGCCATTAAATTATCATAATATCCATTATCTACTATACTTTTTAATACATTATTTCCAGAATTTGAGATTGCAATTTTATCATTCCTTAAATCATAAGAACGATTATACTCTTCTTTTACTATTGTACTACTCATATCACTGAAACCAATTCCTGCTTTTGCACAGTAAAAATTCCCAACCTCATATTGGTTACTTGTACCATCAACATACTTTACAATTTGCCATATAATTTGACCAGAAATTGTTGGCTCTGCCCCTGATCTGGCATAAGGGTTTCTTATTGCATAAGCAATATTAGCTGGTGTTGAATCATCCCAAAATTCTTTTACTCCGAAATTAACTGGTCTTGTAAGGTCGGTAGCAACTGCTTTTACTTTATTTGGAATAATCATGCAAATAATTGCCATTAATATTATGCTTACAATTGATATACCTATCTTATTTTTTTTCATGATAAAATCTTCTCCTTCTTATATTTATATATCATTAATTATATTGTATTTCATTAAATTATTGAAGTCAATAGGGCTTTAAGCTCATTTTATACTGTTTATTTTTTCACTTCTTAAAGCTCTACGGAAATTGTTTTTATTGACTTCTAATTTTTTTATCGCCTACATTACAATTATATTACATTTTTGCAATAAAATCAACATCTTATGTAAATAAATTTCTAAAATTACTATATCCTTAGGTTTTCTGTTTAATGAATATTTTTTAAGTACTTTTTAATTTTATTTATCTTTTTATATTTATATCATAAAAATTACATTTTTCTATATATTATATAGAGGTGTAACATGAAAAAAAAGTTTATAATTTCAATATGTTTATTTATATTAATTACAATACAATTAACGCCAATATCCATTTGTGATGACATTGAAGATAATGAAATAGTAGATGTAAATACTGATATAATTTCTACTAATTCTAAAAGTTCGGAAATCAAAATTCCAGAAACAAATTCACGTGCCTGTGTAGTTATAGACCGTAATACAAATACAATATTATATGGAAAAAAAGAAAATGAAAAAAGAAAAATGGCTTCTACAACAAAAATAATGACTGCTATTATTATTATTGAAAATTGTAATCTTGATAATACTGTTGAAGTTTCTAAAAAAGCTGCAGGAACTGGTGGTTCCAGATTAGGGTTAAAGACTGGAGATAAAATTACAGTTAGAGACCTATTATATGGTCTAATGCTTTGTTCTGGTAATGATGCTGCAGTATGTTTAGCAGAGTATGCTGGAGAAAGTATAGAAGGTTTTGCAGATTTAATGAATCAAAAAGCTACAGACTTAAATTTAAAAAGTACTCATTTTGAAACTCCTCATGGATTAGATGCACCAGAGCATTATACAACTGCTTATGAACTTGCCCTTTTATCTAATTATGCTCTTAAAAATCAAGTTTTTTCGCAAATTGTTGGAACTAAAAATTATACTGTTTCAATCAATGGAACTCCAAAAGAATTAAAAAATACAAATGAATTATTAGGTGAATTAAATGGTATATATGGAATTAAAACTGGTTTTACAAATGGCGCTAATAGATGTTTAGTTACTGCTTGCAAAAGAGGTGACATAGATATTATCTGTGTTGTATTAGGTGCAGATACAAAGAAATTTAGAACACAAGATAGTATAAAATTGATTGAGTATATTTTCAGTAATTTTAAAAATGTAAATCTTAATGAATTGATAACAAAGGAGTTTGAGTCTTGGAAGGAATCAAATATAAATGATATTGTTTTTAATAAGAGTGTTCCTCAAAAGATTGAATTAGATATAGATGATTTAGAATATAATCAATTACCTATTAGAAAAGATTTTATAGAAAATTTATCAATATCTATTGATTTTGAACAAAATATTGATGCTCCTATTCCAAGCAATTCTGAAATTGGTAAAATTAAAGTAGAACTTGATAATAATATTATTTTAATTTCTTCTATTGTTAATACAAATACTATTAAGAAAAAATCAGCATTTTTCTATTTAGGTTATTTCTTTAAAAATCTTCCTTATATAATGCAAAGTGAGTTATAAAAAAAGAAATTAGATTTCTCTAATTTCTTTTTTATACGTTTTCTTTGATATAGTCAACAACGTCTCCAACTGTTACAACTTTTTCTGCATCACTGTCTGGAATTTCAATATCAAATTCTTCTTCAAGAGCCATTACTAATTCAACAATATCTAAAGAATCAGCTCCTAAATCATCTATAAAAGATGCCTCCATTGTTACAGCTGTATCTGTTACACCTAATTGCTCAACAATTATAGCTTTTACCTTTTCTAAAATTTCTTCTGAACTCATAATTTCGAGTTCACCTCCTCTCAAGTTTTCCATTTTATGTATTATTTTTATAATACTTTTATATTATATGTTATTATTTTTGTCAAGTATATTATGCAATTATTTTTATTTTGTACTACCCGTTCTAAATTATTTCTTATCAAATGCTTCTATCATCTGCTCTACAGCTTTATTTTCTACGAATTTTTCTGCTTGTAATATTGTATATTCAAATAGTTTTTCATCACTGCTTCCATGTGCTTTTACAACTGGCTTTTTTACTCCTAAGAATAATGCTCCACCATAAACTTTATAATCCATTGTTTTAGAGAATCGATTAATTGCTGGAAGTGATGGAACTGCTGCAATTTTTGAAATAATATTTTTTAGTAAACTTTCTTTTAATGTTCTTTTTACAAATTTTCCTAATCCTTCTGTTGTTTTTAAAAACACATTTCCAGTAAATCCATCTGTTACTATTGCATCTATTTTACCTGAAAAGGCGTCTCTTCCTTCTACATTACCAACAAAGTTTATTTCTAGTTCTTCTGATTTTTCTTTTAGCAATTTATAACTTTCTTTTACTAACTCATTTCCTTTTGTTTCTTCTGTTCCAATATTTAAAAGTCCTATTTTAGGTTTTTCTATTCCAAAAGTGTTTTTTAAATATATTGATGACATTTGTGCAAATTGTAACAGGTTTATTGGCTTACAATTAGTATTTGAGCCACAGTCCATTAATAATAATTGGCTTTCATATGCTGGTAAAATTCCAGCTAATGCTGGTCTGTCTATTCCTTTTATTCTTCCTATAAGTAATGTAGCTCCTGCAAGCAATGCTCCAGAATTTCCTGCTGATATAAACACATCCCCTTCATCTTGTTTTAGAATATTGAATCCAACGACCATTGATGAATCTTTTTTGTGTTTTATTGCTACTGTTGGTTGGTCTTCCATTTGTATTGTTTCTGTTGCATTATGAATTGTTAATCTGTCTGAAATTTCTTCGATTTCTTTTCCATAAAATTCTTTTATTTTACTTCTTATAATTTCTTCTTTTCCTACTAGTACTATTTCAGCTTTTACTTTAGTAATTGCATTTACTGCACCTTTAATATTTGCATCTGGGCCATTGTCTCCTCCCATTGCATCTAATATTATTTTCATGTTTATTCCTCCAAAGGCTTTTTTATATTTTATTTATAATATTTACATTTTATTATTGTTTTTATAAAAAAGCAATAGTTTTATGAAAAAGTAATAAAAAAAGAAAGGTTTATCCTTTCTTTTTTATAATTTATTATTGTAATATGTCAGCAACAACACCTGAACCAACTGTTCTACCACCTTCACGGATAGCGAATCTTAGTCCTTTTTCAATAGCGATTGGTGTAATTAATTCGATTGTCATTGAAACGTTATCTCCTGGCATAACCATTTCTGTTCCAGCTGCTAATTCAATAACACCTGTAACGTCTGTTGTTCTGAAGTAGAATTGTGGTCTGTATCCATTAAAGAATGGTGTATGTCTTCCACCTTCTTCTTTAGTTAATACATAAACTTCAGAAGTGAATTTTGTATGTGGATTGATTGTTCCTGGTTTAGATAGAACTTGACCTCTTTCGATGTCTTTTCTATCGATACCTCTTAATAGAACACCAATGTTATCTCCTGCTTCTGCTTGGTCTAATAGTTTTCTGAACATTTCAACACCTGTAACAACTGTTTTTGCTCTTTCTGCTGTAAGACCGATGATTTCAACTTCATCTTGTAATTTTACTTGACCTCTTTCTACTCTACCTGTTGCAACTGTTCCACGTCCTGTAATTGTAAATACGTCTTCTACTGGCATTAAGAATGGTTGGTCTATTGGTCTTTCTGGTGTTGGAATATAGCTATCAACTGCATCCATTAATTCTTTCATTGGTTTGTAAACTTCATCATCTGGATTTGTTGATGAACTTTCTAGAACTTGTAATGAAGAACCTTTTATTACTGGAATATCGTCTCCTGGGAAACCATATTCAGATAATAAATCTCTAACCTCCATTTCAACTAATTCTAATAATTCTGGGTCATCAACCATATCACATTTATTTAAGTATACAACGATGTATTTAACACCAACTTGTCTAGCAAGTAAGATGTGTTCTCTTGTTTGTGGCATAGGTCCATCAGCTGCTGAAACAACTAATACAGCTCCATCCATTTGAGCAGCACCAGTAATCATGTTTTTAACGTAGTCGGCATGTCCTGGGCAGTCAACGTGTGCATAGTGTCTGTTATCTGTTTCATATTCAACGT
>CAOJQV010000016.1 GCA_948441945.1 uncultured Clostridium sp.
AGTTCATTATTTTTTCTTATCCATTATTGTTTACTTCCTAGACAGATTGTAATTTATTATTATTCTAATTTAGAATTTTAAATTTATTTTTAACTAATTTATATAATATAAATCCTATTATACCACCAATAACGTTGGTAATTAAATCAGTAACATCACAACTTCTATAATGAAGTAAGAACACTGTCATTATCAACTGAATCATTTCTATTACAAAACTTAATAAAAGTGTTGATATTATAACTCTAATTATGCTAATATTCTTTTTTAAACTTGAAAGTAAAAAACCAAAAGGTATGGTCATTATTATATTCAAAATTACTTGTTTTAACGCTCCAGAATATCCTGAAATCAAATCATTAAATGGTTTTATATGCACATAAGTAAAATTGATTGAACTATGATATTTCCACTTTGGGTCTAAAGTAAAATCAATTGGTAAAATTGTTACACACAATACTAAAAATAAATATATATACATAATAGAAAACTTAAGAATAAATTTCTTTTCTTTTTTCTTCAAATATGTTTGATATATAATACAATATATCAATGCAATTATTATAAAACTTTGTATATATCCTAGCATTTTTATACCTCCAATTAACTTACAAATTACTATTTATATTTTATATTAAAACTACCAATGTGCCAAAAATTTTTGCTAATTTTGTTAATTTTTTGTAGATAAAAATCACTTATATCTATATGTTCATGTTCCAGCAATTTTATTTTTTTGTCAATTCCACCTGCATATCCTGTTAAGTTTCCATTTGCTCCTACTACTCTATGACAAGGAATTATAATAGAAATTGGATTATATCCTACTGCATTTCCAATTGCTTGTGCTGACATTTTTTCTTTATTCATCATTTTAGCCATCTGTTTAGCGATTTTTCCGTATGTAGTTACCTCCCCATAAGGTATTTTGCAAAGTATTTTCCATACATTTTGTCTAAACTCACTACCTATTGGTTCTAAATCTAATTCTGTAATTTTAGGTTTTTCTCCATTAAAATATCTATTAAGCCATATTTTTGTATTTGCTAATATTTCTTCATTATCTTTTTCTTGGATTTCTTCTTTTAAATTTCCTAAATAATGTTTTTGTCCTTCTATCCAAAGCCCAATTAGCTTATTTTCTTTGCTTGCTAGTAGTATTTTTCCAATTGGGGAATTATAGTATGTGGTATATATCACAATGAACTCCTTTCTTTTGAATTGTAATTATTTTTAAGTTAGTTGCAAAACTATTTCTTCTAACTAATTCGATAGTGTCCAATAATATAGTCATTATCGTATAGTTCTAATACATCTTCCTCATATTTTACTTGCATATTATTTGCATGATGTATTAAAAAAGGAATTCCTTTTTTGTTTCTCTTATCTGATATTATTCCTATATGGTCTTTAAATACTATTATATCTCCACCCTGCCATTCTTCTATTTTTGATAAATCTGTTGTGAGTGAAATATGATTATTTTTAAAATATATGTCTAGATTCTTTACCCTTCTAAAATCAATATTTTTATCTATAATTTCAATATTATATTTTTCTTTATTTTTTATAATGTCCTCATTGACTGATTCCATTAAATCGTATCCTGCATCTTTTAATCCAAATGCAACAACATCAGTACAAACTCCATATTCATCATTTGGATAACCAGTTCCATAATATTTGCTTTGATATTTTGGTTTGGTTTTAATATATCTTTTTACGTTATTTAATATATCAGTTTGGTCATCTATTTCATCATTATCTTTGTCTATACTACTAATATAAGTTTTAATGTTAAAATCAATATTTGTATATTGTTTATTAGGGATTATTTTAAATATATAAAATAGTAATATTTCAATAGAAACTAAAATTATTATTAAGATTATTATAACTTTTTTTCTCATTATTTTCCCCCGCAATCTATATCTTTCATTAATCTATTTTTTATCTATACCTTCCATATTACACATAATATATTATCAAAATAAACATTTGTCAATAAAAGATTTGTAATAACTTGATTTCCATTAGATTTTATGTTAAACTATATGTAATTTTTATTGCCTAGTGCAATTTTATTATAGTAACCTATAAATGAACTCATTATGGAGGTATAATTATGACTAAAAAAGAACAAGAAAATTTCATCAAAAAACTACTTGAACCAACAATTGATAATGCAATAGAAGATATGCGGATGTCAAAATTATTGTTTTTGACCCAAAACAATAAATTCTATTCCTATGTTGTTGATGAGTATATGAGAGATAAAGAGAAATATTTACCTTTCATTTTACCATACATGAGAGAAGAATTTATTATGAGATATTCTCGTATTTTCCAAAAAGTTAACGATTTGGATGATTCCGAAATTGCATTTAAGTTACAGGACTGGGAACATGCTGGTAATATTATGATGTTACTTAATGATAATACTGATTGGAGTTCAGTAAATATGTATTTAGAGGGGTTGCAAGATTACTCCAAAGAAGCAATGAACGGCTTAGCTTCAAAAATTTATCACTTTTCTCCAGATGGTTTAAAATTTGTTGAACATATATCGGAGAATGATGAAGAATTTAAGAAAATAGTCTTTACAAAATACTATTAGTCAACATTAACTAAGAGAGCGTCTTAAGATGCTCTCTTAGTTTAACCAAATATTCCTTTTTTCTTAACTGGTGGTTGTTCATTCATTGTTTTTGCAAGTTCAACTAATAATTCTCTTTGTTCTTTTGTTAATTTTTTTGGTGTCTGAACTTGTACTGTAAAAATGAAGTCACCTTCAGATTGTGAATTCAAATATTTAAATCCTTTATTACGGATTGTAAATTTACTTCCAGTTTGTGTTCCTTCTGGTATTTTATATTTCTCTTTGCTTCCATCTACCATTGGTATTTCTAATTCTGCTCCTAATGTTGCTTGTGTTATTGTTACTGGAATATCACATAATACATTATTTCCTTTTCTTGAATATATACTATGTTTCTTTATTCTAAGAGTAATGTATAAATCTCCATTTGGTCCACCTTTTTTTCCTGGTTCTCCTTCTTTTCTTAATACTACTGTTTGATTGTCATCAATACCAGCTGGTATTTTTACTTTTATTTTAGGTTGTTTTCTTACACTGCCTTTTCCTCTACAATTATCACAAACTTCATTAATTACTTCACCTGTTCCATGACATCTATTACATGTTCTTGTTGTTTGTACTTGACCAAGTATAGTATTTTGTACTTGTGTAACTTGACCTGTTCCATTACAGTCTGGACATTTTATTGGATTTGTTCCTGGTTTTGCACCTGTTCCATGGCATATATCGCAAGTTTCGTTTCTATTAATTGTTATTTCTTTTTCGACTCCTAGGAATGACTCTTCAAATGTAATCTCCATATTTAGGTTTAAATCTGCACCTTTTTTAGGTCCATTATTTTTTCGTGCTGATTGTCTACCACCAAATCCTCCACCAAAAAATGATGAGAATATATCTCCTAAATCTCCAAAGTCACCAAATCCGTCAAACCCAGAAGTAGTATAAGAATATCCTCCTCCAAAAGGTCCTTGACCTCCTCCAAATCCTTGTGGTCCATCTGGTCCAAATTGGTCATACATTTTTCTTTTTTGTGCGTCTGAAAGTGTTTCATAAGCTTCATTTACTTCTTTAAATTTCTTTTCTGCTTCTTGTTTATTATCTGGATTAGCATCTGGATGATATTTTTTTGCTAATTTTCTGTATGCTTTTTTTAATTCATCATCTGTTGCATTTTTATTTACGCCTAATACCTCATAATAATCTCTTTTATTAGCCATTTTTTCCTCCTATTAAAATGTCTTTTTATTGTACTTTTCCTTATTATCTTTTTCATAACTTCTATGCATATTAAAATTATGTTTTTCTATGTATGCTTTTGAATATTCTTCTGGAGTTATTTTAAGTCTATTCAAAACTTCAATATAATAATTCTGTACATCTGTTATTTCTTCAACAAATCTTGCCCTTATGTCTTTGTCTTCCATTATAGCGTTTATTCCCTTTTTCTTAATAATAGAAATGCATTCTCCTATTTCCTCAATCATAAATAATATATGGCTTTTAGCTGCTTTGGGTTCCATATCATTCCATTTTTCTTTATTAGCTTCATATAATTCTAATTGCATTTTTTTCATTTCTGAAATACTTAAATCTTTTTCTGACATTTATTCCTCCTATATTTCTACTTTTGAATTAATTTATAGGCAGGTATTATCCTGCCTTTTTCCTTCTATTACTTGTTTTTTATTTATCGTCTTCTACTTTATAATCTGCATCATATACATTTCCATTATCTCCATTGTCTGTTCCACCTTCTGCTTCTGCATTTGGATCTACTCCAGCTGCTCCATTTGGATTTGCATTTTTATATAATTGTTCTGACATATCATAAAATACTTTTGTTAATTTTTCTGTTGCTTCTTTAATTTTTTCTGTATCGTTTGTCTCTAATGCTTTTTTAGTATTTTCAATTTCTGTTTCAACTTTAGCTTTTTCTTCTCCACTTATTTTGTCTCCTAAATCTGCTAATGTTTTTTCACTGTTATATACTAAACTTTCTGCATTATTTTTAACTTCGATTTCTTCCTTTTTCTTTTTATCTTCTTCAGCATGTGCTTCTGCGTCTTTTACTGCTTTGTCGATGTCTTCATCTGTTAAGTTTGTTGATGCTGTAATTGATACATCTTGACTATTTCCTGTTGCCATATCTTTTGCTGATACATGAACAATTCCGTTTGCGTCAATATCAAATGTTACTTCTATTTGTGGAACTCCTCTTGGTGCTGCTGGAATTCCTGTTAATTGGAATCTTCCTAATGTTTTATTATATGCTGCCATTTCCCTTTCACCTTGTAAAACGTGAACTTCTACTGATGTTTGACCATCTGCTGCTGTTGAGAATATTTGTGATTTTTTAGTTGGTATTGTTGTATTTCTTTCAATTAATTTTGTAAATACTCCACCATATGTTTCAATTCCTAATGATAATGGTGTTACATCAAGTAATACTAAATCTTTTACATCTCCTGATAATACTCCACCTTGAATTGCTGCACCAACTGCAACACATTCATCAGGGTTTATTCCTTTATCAGGTTCTTTTCCTGTTATTCTTTTAACTACTTCTTGTACAGCTGGAACTCTTGTTGAACCACCAACTAATAGTACTTTATGAATTTCATTTGCTGAAAGTCCAGCATCTTTTAATGCTTGGTTAACTGGTCCTGCTGTAGCTTCTACTAAATCATGTATTAATTCTTCAAATTTAGATCTTGTTAATGTAACATCTAAATGTTTTGGTCCTGTTGAATCAGCTGTAATAAATGGTAAATTGATTTGTGTTTGTTGTACACCTGATAACTCTATTTTTGCTTTTTCTGCTGCTTCTTTTAATCTTTGCATTGCCATTTTGTCTGTTTTTAAATCTATTCCATTTGATTTTTTGAATTCATCTACTAAATAATCAATAATTGCGTTATCAAAGTCATCTCCTCCTAGATGTGTATTACCACTTGTTGATAAAACTTCAAACACTCCATCACCAATATCTAGTATTGATACGTCAAATGTTCCTCCACCTAAGTCATAAATTAATATTTTTTGATCTTGTTCTTTGTCCATTCCATAAGCTAAAGCTGCTGCTGTTGGTTCATTTATAATTCTTAAAACTTCAAGTCCTGCTATTTTTCCTGCATCTTTTGTTGCTTGTCTTTGACTATCATTAAAATATGCTGGTACTGTAATAACAGCTTGTGTTACTTTTTGTCCTAAATAGTTTTCTGCATCTGCTTTTAATTTTTGTAATATCATTGCAGATACTTCTTGTGGTGTGAACTTATCTCCTTCTATTGTTACTTTATCTGCTGTTCCCATTTTTCTTTTAATTGAAATAACTGTATTGTCTGGATTTGTAACTGCTTGACGTTTTGCTATTTGTCCAACTAGTCTTTCTCCATTTTTTGAAAATGCAACTACTGATGGTGTTGTTCTATTACCTTCTGCGTTTGGTATTACAACTGGTTCTCCTCCTTCCATAACTGATACACATGAGTTTGTTGTTCCTAAGTCAATTCCTATTATTTTTCCCATTTTATATACTTCCTTTCTCTTCGCTACGCTTAGTATATTTAAGCTTTGCTTATTTTATATTTATTGTATAAGTTATCCGTAATTCACTAACGTTCAAACGGCTAACTGAAACTTGATAACTAAATATGATAATTCTCTTTTAACTCTTTTATTATTTTTCTATTGTTTTCTATAACTTCTTTTGTTACTTTTCCTTGCCACTCTTCTCTTGTCATTTCTGCTAATTTTCCATTAGATAATTCTTTATATCCTATTTCTTCTCCAAACCATTGTGGTTTGATAAAATTATTGGCTTGTTCTTCATTTTCAAATTCTACTTCAGCTGTTAAAAAACCTTCTAAATAATCATAATATACATCCATTTCTACTTTTAAATTATTTTCAATTGGAATTACTATTCTAGCTTTTTGTATTGTATTGCTTATCTTATTTTTTATAAGTTCTTTATATTCTTCTTTTGATATTTCATTTTCTATTTCATATTTTCTTCCAATATCATAATTATTATTGTACTCTATATCACCCTTTGTCTTTAATGTGTATATATATTTTGTAGATTTTTCTGGATATGTTTTTTCTATTTTTCTAATTCTTATATGTGTGTTAAAATCTCGATAAATAAATCCTTGTTCTATATTTACTATGCTTTCTATTTTTAAGTTGTTTGGTAGATTTTTAACACCATATTTTCTTTCTATTTCTTGTTTCATTTTTTAGTTTTACCCTTCGCTTCAAAACTTAAATGTTTGCAAATTCGTTACACTCATTTGCATAAGTTATCTGTAACTCGCTTTGCTCGAACAGCTAACTTAATTAGCTACAACAACCATCGAATGGCGAATTACCCTATGTCCTATCTTGTAGCCTTTTCTATAGTCTTGTACAATTTCTTTTTCTCCTTTTGTGTCATCTTGAACACTACTTACTGCTTCATGTAATTCAGGGTCAAATGTTTCTCCTACTGTTTTTATTTCTTCTACACCTTTTGCTTTTAATACATCTTGAAATTGTTTTAATACAAGTTCTATTCCTTTTTTGTAATTTTCATCTGTTGTTTCTACTTTAGTTGCATTTTCTAGGTTGTCTAATATTGGAAGGATAACTTCTACAATATCGCTTAGTATAGAATTGTATAGCCCTTCTCTTTCTTTTTGACTTCTTTTTTTGTGATTCTCAAATTCTGCTAATATTCTTTTGTATCTATCTGTTAAGTCGTCTAGTTCTTGTTGCTTTTGTTGTAATTCATTGACTTCTTTTTTTTCTTCTACTACTTCTTCATTTTTTACAACGTCTTCATTTTCTTCCATATTTACCATCCTTCCTTTTATATGCCTTTATCCTTTAGTTTCTTGTTTATATATTTCATAACTGAAATAACTTTTGAGTAATCCATCCTTTTAGGTCCTATTATTCCAATTGTTCCTAAATCTTTCCCATTTACTTTATGTTTAAATGTGATAACACTAAAATCTTTTAATTCTTTTTGTTCATTTTCATCTCCAATATATACATTTATGTCTTGTGCAAATCCTGAGTCTAGCATATCTTGCATAACTTCTTTTGTATCTAATATATTAACAAAGTTTTTAGCTACTTCTAAACTATTAAATTCTGGTAAATCAAATGCTTTATTTGCTCCTTGTAAATAGATTTGTCTTTCCTGTGAAATTACTTTTTTGATTTGTTCTATTATTGGTCTGATTACTTTTACACTATATTTCATTTCTTTTATAAGATATTCTTCTAATGGTGCATCTATTATTTCTATTGGTTGACCTTTTAATTTTTGATTGAACATATAGTTTATTGTTTCAACTTGTTTTTCTGTAATATCTTCATCAAATTTTATAATAGTTTCTTTTACCATTCCTGTGTTTGTTAAGATAATTGCCATAAGCATTCTAGGTCCTAATAATACAAATTTCACTTCTTCAATAAGCAAATCTTGTGTACTTGGTCCAATTGCTACTGTTGTATAATGCGTTATTTCTGAAATTGTGCTAGTTGTTATTTTTGTTAATTCATCTATTTCATTTATTTTTGTTTCTAGCTTTTGGCTTATATATTTAACTTCTTCTATACTGATGTTGTCATCTTTTAATAATTCATCAACATAGTATCTATACCCTTTTTCTGATGGTATCCTTCCACTTGATGTGTGTGTTTTTTCTAAGTATCCTGATTTTTCTAAGTTCGCCATTTCGTTTCTAATAGTTGCACTACTATAATTTAATTCATAGTTATTTGTAATACTACTAGAGCTTACGGGTTCTGCTGTATTGACATATTCTTCTACAATTGCTTGTAAAACTTTCTTTTTTCTATCATCTAGCATTTTATCACCTCTTTTAGCACTCTTTTATCTAGATTGCTAATCTTGTTATATATTATATCCTTTTTTAGCACTTGTCAATACTTTTTGCTAAAAATGTTTGTGAATTTTTTGTGAACCCTTTACATTTTATGTTAATTATGTTGTTATTATAATATCTCTAAAATATCATCTATGAAAGGAGAAGGTACACTATGAAGAAAGCTTTAGAAATTAAACCTTCTAACACTGCTGATAATACATATATTGTATATCGGAACGTGTATTTAAAAGCAGTTCCATATCAGCAACAAGTCGCTTTTATAAAAGTGACGTATTGGTGGTCATATCGTTTAGAAGCTTTGCTGTC
Organism: uncultured Clostridium sp.; assembly: GCA_948441945.1. Lineage (GTDB taxonomy): Bacteria > Bacillota > Clostridia > TANB77 > CAG-508 > CAG-269. Next base: position 8,809 of record CAOJQV010000016.1, read on the forward strand.
TCTTAGCTCTGACGAAGTACAGTATCTTCAGGAGCAAGCACTTAAAATTGCTCACATTGAGGATAAACAGCTTCTTATCCCTATGATTTGAGCCAAGCCTAAAGCTAGAAAATCCAGCTCAGTAAGAGCTGGATTTTTTAGTTTTAATATTGATATTTATAAAAAATTATTATATAATCATGGTGTTATTATATAATAGGAGGAAAATTATGATAGATATTAAATTTTTAAGAGAAAACCCTGAGATTGTAAAAGACAATATAAAGAAAAAATTTCAAGATGCAAAACTTCCTTTAGTAGATGAAGTTATTGAATTAGATATAAAAAATAGAGAAGCTAAATTAAATGGAGATAATTTAAGAGCTGAAAGAAAATCACTAAGTTCTGAAATCGGTAATTTGATGAAACAAGGTAAAAAAGATGAGGCTGAGTCTATTAAAAATAAAGTTCAAGAAATCAATGAAAAACTTGAAGAAAATGAAAAAGCAGAAGTTGAATATTCAGAAGCTATAAAAGAAAAAATGATGAAAATCCCTAATATAATGCATGAGTCTGTTCCTATTGGCGAAGATGATAGCAAAAATGTTGAAATTCAAAAATATGGAGAACCAATTGTTCCAGATTATGAAATTCCTTATCATGGAGAAATTATGGAAGCCCTTGGTGGTCTTGATTTAGATTCTGCTAGACGTGTTGCTGGTAATGGTTTTTACTATCTTATGGGAGATATTGCAAGACTTCATTCAGCAGTTTTAACTTATGCAAGAGATTTTATGATAAATAAAGGATTTACTTATTGTATCCCACCTTATATGATTCGTTCAGATGTCGTAACTGGTGTTATGAGTTTTGAAGAAATGGATGCTATGATGTATAAAATTGAAGGTGAAGACTTGTATCTAATTGGTACTTCTGAACATTCTATGATTGGTAAATTTAAAAATCAAATATTAAATAAAGAAAATATGCCTTATACTATGACATCTTATTCTCCTTGTTTTAGAAAGGAAAAAGGTGCTCATGGTATTGAAGAACGTGGTGTTTATCGTATCCATCAATTTGAAAAACAAGAAATGATTGTTGTTTGTGAACCAGAGGACAGCTGGAATTGGTATGATAAAATGTGGTCTTATACAGTTGAATTTTTTAGAAGTATGAATATTCCTGTTAGAACTTTAGAATGTTGTTCTGGAGATTTAGCAGATTTAAAAGCTAAATCTTGTGATGTTGAAGCTTGGTCTCCAAGACAACAAAAATATTTTGAGGTTGGAAGCTGTTCTAATTTAACTGATGCTCAGGCAAGAAGACTTGGAATTAGAATTAAAGGCGAAAATGGAAATTATTTTGCACATACTTTAAATAATACTGTTGTTGCTCCTCCTCGTATGCTGATTTCTATTGTGGAAAATAACTATCAACCTGATGGAAGCGTAGTTATTCCAGATGTTTTAAGACCTTATATGGGTGGAATAGAAAAGATTAATGTACCTGTTAAATAATAGTTATGTCAGTTGTTAAAAAAAATCAACTACAAAAAATAAAATATAAAAAAGGATGTTGAAATATGGAAAATAAAAATGAAGAAGAAACTTTAATAATGGAATTTAATTATAAAAATATAGTAGAAGAGTATTTTTTAGATACTGGAGATATTTCATTATATCAAAAGGTATCTCCAAATGAGAAAGAATTGATATATGAAAAAATTCCTTTGTCAATTAATGTTTATACACTTAATGATGTTTTTATTCATAGTGGTTATGAAGATAATAATAGTAGTACATTAACTCATTTTTCTAAAAGTAATTTTATAAAATATAGTAATAAAATAGGTAATCCAAATATTAATAATCCAGTTACATTTGAATTATCAAAATTAAAATCAGGATATTTAATCAACCAATATGCAACAATATATAAAATGTCTGATAGAGATAAATATAGTATAGAACATAGACATATAATAGATAGATATGGAAAAGCATTTAATAGATATAGTTCTAGTTCTATGTTATTGCCATCACATCAAATAATAAATAATAGTTTAGAACTTATACATAAATATGTAATTACAGGAAATTTGGATTTAGATAAATTACAAATACTTACCTATGAATTACAGTTCTTTTGTGAATCTTGTCCTAACAGTTTCTATAGCTTATTTAATTTTGTTTCAAATCCTGGTGCAACAGATTTAAGAGTTTTATGTGATACTTTAGAAAGAAATTTGCATAATATTGACAATTTACTTGATATATATTTGGAAGATGAATTAAGTAGTTCTAAAGAAGGAGAAAGGTAATGATTGTAAATAATCCAAAATTTGAAATTTCGGCAGTAAAACCTGCACAATATCCTAAAAATAATTTACCTGAAATTGTGTTAGTTGGAAAGTCTAATGTTGGAAAATCAAGTTTTATTAATACTATGATTAATCGAAAAAAATTAGCTAGGACAAGTAGTGAACCTGGTAAAACTAGACAAATTAATTTTTATAATATTGATAATAAATTTTATTTTGTTGACTTACCTGGTTACGGTTATAGTAAAATGTCAAAAAAAGAACAAGAGCAAGTTGGCAAATTTATTGAGGAATATCTTTTTAATCGTGAACAAATTTCACTTATTATCTTTTTAGTAGATATTCGCCACTCTCCTACTGAAAATGATAAATTAATGTATGATTATGTAATTCGTTCAGGTTTACCTTGTGTAATTTTGGCTAATAAAGCTGATAAAATTGCTATAACAAAAGTAGATAATACAACAAAACAATTGCAAAAAATTTTAAATCCTATTGGAGATATTCCAACATTTCCATTTTCTGCTGAGAGAAAAATATATTGTGAAGATGTTTGGAATGAAATCAAAAAATATATTTAAACAATTACATATTAATAAAAACAAAAGCTGTCAATAGAGCTTGGCTAAATTGACAACTTTTATTTTTATATTGCTTTTTATTTAGCAACATTTACAACAATTGCATTTTTTGTGTTTTTTTCTATTACATATTAATAAAATTATTGATAAAATAAGGAGTAATCCTAATATGATAGCTAGAACGATTACTGCTGGTAATGCTATTAAAATTGCTATTGCTAATGCTGCACCAATTAATAATCCTATAACAAAAGTAAATGCTAAGGCTAATATAATTGTTACAATGCCAAAACATTTTCTATTATTACATTTTTCTTCTTTTTTATCATAGCAAAATATTGTGTCTTGTGGCTCCATAAAAAGTCACCTCCAATATAACATCATTTTTATTACAATGTCATATTATATATTATGTAAATTTTTTCTTTTTTGCTATTGTTTTTTCTTATATTTTTTGTTATAATATAATTATAGCAAAAATACAAATGTGCCTACATATAGGCACTCTCAACAAGGAGGTTTTTTATGAGTTTTAAAAAGGATAACAATCTTACTATTGAAGCACAGGATACAACAGATTTAGATCCGCGTTTTTTGCGCGTGAATGAAGACTGGAAAGAGCCTGAGGACCAAGATGAAGAAGGCGAGCAACAATAAAAACCTTCAAAAAAGAAGCGTGGAATTTTTAATCTATTCCCCGCTTCTTTCTTTTTTAGTAATAGCTTTCAAAGCTTTTTCTCTTGGCATCATAACAATATGTCCACACTTTTGGCATTTTAACTTAAAATCCACACCTACTCTAGTAATTTCCCATAGTTTACTTCCACAAGGATGTTGCTTTTTTGTTCTAACAACATCTCCTACATTATATTCCATAAATTTTCTCCTTTGAGACAAGTGGGACAGTCCTAATTTGTCTCACTTTTTGCGTTGTTTTTTGTCGAAAATAACACAAAATTGTTAGTGCTATTTTTCGACAAATTTGTGAGACAAATTAGGACTGTCCCAACTGTCTCACAAATCTATTTTTCATTTCATCTTTTCCTAATACTTGCATAATCTCATACATATCTGGTGTGTTTGTTCTTTTTGTTAGTGCTACTCTTAATACTGTACTTACATCTCCTACATGAGCTTTATACATTTCTGGATTTGCTTTAAATTCTTTAACTTCTTTTGCATATCCCATTTCTCCTGCTAGTTCTTTGATTTTGTCAAACCATGTTTGTTTATCATCATTTTCATCATAATATTTTTCAATGTATAATTTTAATATTTTTTCTATTGATTCTTTGTCATTTATTACTTGATATGGATATTCTGATTTATCTTTTTCAAATTTTTCTTCATACATATATGAAATATTTTCTTTAACTTCTGACCATTTTGATATGTCTTTTCTTGGCTTTTTATTGCCTCTTTCTATTCCAAATATTTTTAATGCATATTCTTTGTCTTGTAATAATTTTTCTAATTCTTTGTCATATTTTTTTGCCCAATTCATTGCATTTTCATATACTTCTTCTGCTGTCATTTTTGATATTACTATTTTTGAAACGTCTAATAGTTTTACCATGTCAAATAATGCTCCACTTACACTCATTTTGTTTAATTGTAATTCGAATTCATCTATTGCTTTATCTGGATTTGCTCTTCTCCAATTTTCATAGCTAGAGTTTGCTATGTTTAATAAATACTCTTTAACTGCTTCTGCTGGTATACCTTCTTGTGCATAATAACTTACTGCTGCTTCTGGGTCTTTTCTTTTACTTAATTTTCTTTTATTTCCTTCATCATTTTTCATTATTGGTGCAATATGTGCATATTTAGGTGCTTTAAATCCTAATTCGTTGAATAATTGTAAATGTAATGGCACTGATGAAAGCCACTCATCCCCTCTTATTACATGAGTTGTTCCCATTAAATGGTCATCTATTGCATGTGCAAAATGATATGTTGGAAGTCCATCTGCTTTTATTATTACTATTTCTTGGTCGTTTTCTGGAAAATCCACATTTCCTTTTATTATATCATGATGTTTTATTTTTCTGTCTTCTCTTCCTGGCGATTTAAATCTAATTATATATTTTTCTCCATTTTTTATTTTTTCTATTGATTCTTCAACAGTTACATTTCTGCATTTTGCCCAAACTCCATAATATCCAGGTCTAATTTTTGCAACTTCTTGTTTTGCTCTTATTTCTTCTACTTCTTCTGGATTACAAAAACATGGATATGCTTTTCCTTGTTCAATTAGATATTTTGCATAAGCTTGATATATTTCTTTTCTTTGGCTTTGTTTGTATGGTCCATAGTTTCCTTTGCTTTCAGTTTCTGAAATCATTCCTTCATCTGGTTCAAATCCAAAGTTTTTAAATGAATTTACTATTTCTGCCACACCATTTTCTACTTCTCTTTTTTGGTCGGTGTCTTCTATTCTTAGGAAAAATACTCCATTTGTTTGTTTTGCTATTTTCATTGCAATGAGTGCTTGGTAAAATCCACCTATGTGCATAAATCCTGTTGGACTTGGTGCATATCTAGTTACTATTGCTCCTTCTTGTAATTCTCTTTTTGGATATTTTTCTTCATAATATGATATTTCCTTTACATCTGGAAATATTAAATCTGCTAAATCTTTATAATTCATATTTTACCTTCCTTATATTATTTTTAAGTTTTTTATATTATATCTTAATTATATGCATTTTTCAAGTATTTTTTAATTACCAATTTGATTTTTATGTTAATTTATGATAAAATACTTTTAACTATAAATATACTTTTTCAAGAAGGAGCAATTGCTTATGGATAAAAAGATTGTACAATTTAACCCTGTTCGGCAAAAAAAGCTTAAAGAAAAAATCCCTGTTGTCAGCATAGGCACTATATATCTTGATTTGCTAATTTCTTGCAATGGTAAAGATATTTATTTTAGACCATCGTATGAATTAAAAAAAGATATAGATGATGAATTACTTGATGAATTAAGCGATATGTTAAAAACAGGATTTTCAGAAGCTATTGACCAACTCTTTACTTTCTATAAGTCTGATAAGTAACACTCTATATACTGGCGCTTTTTTGTGTCAGTTCTTTTTTATAAACACTGAAGAATTACTATTTATATATACAAAAAATATTTTTTTAGATAAAAGTTATTTGTAGGTGGCATTAAAACACAAGCTACATGAATGTAGACATACTTTAAGACCAGAATTAGAAGAGCAAATAATCTATATATTTTAGCTTCTAATCAGTAAAAAAACTTTTTCGAATTTATTAAGTAGGCAACAAAAGGGTAACAGCACAAAATACCAAGGTCTTAAAAACCTTGGTATTTCTATATTTCTTTATACTTCCATAATTATTGGTATAATCATCGGATTTCTCTTTGTTTTTGTAAAAATGTAATCTCTTAAATTTTCTCTAACGGTAGATTTAATTGTGCCCCAATCTTTAATTCCCTTATCTTCACATTTAAAGATTTCGTGTCTAACAATATTTTTTACATCATCCATTAGATTCTCTGACTCTCTAACATATACAAAACCTCTAGAAATGACATCTGGACCAGCTACTACTTCTCCTGTTGAAGAATCCATAGTTAGAACAATTACAATTAATCCATCTTGTGATAAATGTTGTCTATCTCTTAATACAATATTTCCAACATCACCAACACCTAGTCCATCTACAAATATTTTTCCATTTGGTACTGAACCATTAAATTTAATTTCATTTTCATCTAACTCTACTATTCTTCCATTTTGCATAAGTACTATATTTTTAGCTTCTACTCCCATCATTTGAGCAGTTTCTGCATGTGCTTTTAATTGTCTATATTCTCCATGTACTGGTATAAAGAATTTTGGTTTTGCTAGTGCAAATATTAATTTTTGTTCTTCTTGGCAGGCATGTCCTGAAACGTGTACATCAGCTAACGCACTATATACTACTTCTGCTCCTATTTGCATTAAATCATCAATTACCTTTGAAACTGATTTTTCATTTCCTGGAATTGGATTTGCTGAAATTATTACTAAATCATTTTGTGTTATTTTTACTTTTCTATGTTCTCCTGCTGCCATTCTCGTTAATGCTGACATTGTCTCTCCTTGGCTTCCAGTTGTAATAATTACTAATTGTTCATCATTATAAGTTGACATTGTATCTATATCAATAAAAATGTCATCTGGACAGTCTATATATCCTAAATCCTTTGCTGTCATAATCATATTAATCATGCTTCTACCACATATTGCTATTTTTCTTTTATATTTTACTGCTGAACTTACAATTTGTTGTACTCTATGAACATTTGATGCAAATGTTGCAACAACAATTCTTTTTGTACATCCTTCAAATAGATCATCAAATACAGGTCCTATTGAACTTTCAGACATTGTAAATCCTTTTCTTTCTGCATTTGTACTGTCTGACATTAGTGCTAATATCCCTTTATTTCCTAATTCTGCAATTCTACCAAAGTCCATTATTTTTCCATCTATTGGAGTATAATCTATTTTAAAGTCTCCTGTGTGCAAAATTGTTCCTACTGGTGTTGTTATAGAAAGCATAACTGAGTCAGGAATGCTATGTGTACTTCTAATAAATTCTACTTTGAAATTTTTTCCAAAGTTGATAGTTTGTCCTTGTGTTATTTCTACTAATGTAGAATTTCTTAATATTCTATGTTCTTCTAGTTTATTTCTAATTAATCCCATTGCTAGTTTAGGTGCATATACTGGAATATTAATTTGTTTTAAAAAATAAGGTACACTTCCTATATGGTCTTCATGACCATGTGTTATAATTAGTCCTTTTATTTTATCTACATTTCTTTGTAAATACGTAATATCTGGAATTACTAAATCTATTCCTAACATATCATCTTCTGGAAATGATAATCCACAGTCTACTACTATAATTTCATCCTCATATTCAAATACTGTAATGTTTTTACCAACTTCATGTAGTCCTCCAAGTGGAATAATTTTTAGCTTTGATTTTTTAAATATATTTTCCTTCTTTTTCGTAGTTTTTCTTTCTACTCTTTTCTTTTCTTCTCTTACTTCTACTTTATTATTTTCTTGATTTTTCTCATATTCTTGTTTTTTTGTTTCTTTTCTCACTCTTGTGTTTCTATTATTTGTTTTTTCTTTTTCAGTACTATTTTTAGTATCGTTTTTTCTTGGAGTTCTAGTTGTTCTTGTAGTTTTTGTAGTCCTTGTGTTTTTTGGTTTTCTGTCTATCTTCTCTTCTTTTTCGTTTGATTTTTTTTCTTGTGTCATTATTTTTCCTCTCTTTCATTTTTATGTTTTATAAGTTTTACTAAATCCTTTCGGTTTAAAGTATTTATTTTATTAATACCAATCAAATATAAATCTCGCTATGCGAGACTTGCTTTTTCTATTTTATTATCTCTTATATTTTTTAATCCGTTCTCTTTTCTTCTTTTAGTTTTCTTTAAACTTTTTGGGTTTATAAAATCTCATTTTTTTGCCCTTTGGCAATATTGCTATTTATTATACAGCATTTTTCTTTAAAAGTCAAATTTTTTTGTCTGTATTTTTTTTATAATATTTTGAAATACTAATATTATATCCTTTAACTTTGTACATAATTTCTTATGTCTAAAGCTATGTTCATTTCTTTTTTTTGCTAAAATGTGTTTGGTAGTAGTATTTTAATCAGGAGGTCATCATGAAATTTAAGAGAATTAAAGATTTAAGAGAAGATAATGATAAACTTCAAAAAGATATTGCTCAATTATTGGGAATCTCTCAACAGTATTACTCTGAGTATGAAAAGGGTAATAGAACAATCACAATTACTCATTTAATAACCTTGGCAAAATATTATGGTACCTCAATTGATTATATAGTTGGGTTATCTGATGAAAAAGAAATTAATAAAAATAAAAAATATGAGACAGATTAGAACCGCCCCACTGTCTCATATTTCCATTTGACTTGCTAAAAATGTTGCTGCTGATTGAGCCACTTTTTTCTCAACTTCATTCATTTTTGTGTTATTGTCTTTTGACATTAGTATAACAGTACCAATTGTATCTCCATTTGATATAATTGGATATACTATTTGTGAATTATATTTTTTTTCTGCCCTGTCATTTTTGGTAATAGGCATTGCCATATCACTATTTTCTTTGCTTGTATACACTTCTTTGTCTTCCATTAGTTTTTCTAATTCAGTGCTAACATCTTGTTCTAAAAATTCTTTTTTAGAACCTCCTGATACTGCAATTATTGTATCTTTATCTGTGATGCAAGCTATGTGACCTGTTGTTTTAGCTAATGTTTCTGCATATCCTGTTGCAAATTCTGATAGTTCTCCTATTGGAGAATATTTCTTTAATATGATTTGACCTTCTCTGTCAGTGAATATTTCTAATGGGTCACCTTCTTTTATACGAAGTGTTTTTCTTATTTCCTTTGGAATTACAACTCTTCCTAAGTCATCTATTCTTCTTACTACTCCAGTTGCTTTCATTTTTATCCTCCTTTAATTTCAAGTCTAATCTTATTATCTCAAAAGAGGAAAATTTTATACATTTTTGTTATTTTTATTTTTGTTTTAATTTTTCTTTATCTTGAATTTTGTTTATTTCAAGTATTTCCATAGCATTTTTTACAAATTCATTTTTCATAAAATATTTCCAAATTGTGCCATTTAGGTAATTTTCTATCATTATAATTTCTATACCTTTATCAATTCCGATATATTCTTTTGCAAACCATGGTTCTTCGTTTTCTAAGTTATATCCATCTTTTAATCCATATTTTCCCCATAATTTTGGAAAATTATTATAATAATATTCCATTGCTTCTATACTTTGTTTTGGTGTAAATACAATTGAACCTATTGCGCCACAAGGTGTTACTGTTCCATCATTTACTGTTCTTAAATCTATATCACAAGGTTTTGCTCCTGGACTTATATATCCTTTTGGAGAAAGGCATGCTGTTAGTCCCCATGAATTTTCTCCATATGTTTTGAATCTATTTTTATTATCTATACAGTATTGTCTGTTTGCTTTTGTAGCTTTAATAGAGTTTTCAAACCAATTAATTCCATCTCTATCTTTTCTATTTCTAAAATCTATCCATGCATGTGAATATTGATATGTAAATAATGTTCCACAATATGTATAAATTATATCTTTTTCTTGCTTGTAATCTGCCTTTTTTCGTTTAAATTCATAATACATGCTTTTGTCTATTGGATATGTTGGAGAACTTACCCCTAAAATATATAACATTAATTGTTCTGCATACATATCCCAACTTCCCCAAAATCCGCTTTCTGGTTTATATCCCATATAAAATAGATTATTGCTTTTATTACGATACCATTCCCAATTAATATTTTTATATAATTTATCTGCCTTTTCTTTTACTTCTTTTCCAAAATATTCTCCTGCTGTTATTGCTCCACATATAAATATAGCTGTATCAATTATTGAAATTTCGCAATTCCATTCTCTTTTTCCGTTTTCCATATTTACAAAATGATAGAAAAATCCGTTTTCACCTTCAACATTTTTTAAAAATGTGTCCAATGTTCTGTTTGCTATATTGTATGCTTTTTCTTTTGCTATCCATTTATGTTCTACTCCGATTATAAGTGCTGCTAGTCCATATCCAACTGAGGCAATACTTGCTATTTCTTTTGCTAAAATTGTTTTATCTCTTATTAATCCAAATCCTTTGCTTTCTTTATTGGTATTAGCTTCTTTTATAAAAAAGTCATAGCTTTTCCTTAATTCCCTATTTATTAGTTTCTCTCCATATTTTTTAATTATTCTCATTTTAAAAAATCACCTCTTACCATCATTATATAATGGTAAAAGAGTGATTATCAATGGTTATTTTTGGTAAGTTTATATTTATCAACAATAGTTCCTAAACTTTTTGAAAATTCTTTTAACATAACAATTTTTATTGTTTGCTCTTTATCTTTTAAATAGTCATCTACTACTTGTTGTAGTAATTTAATATTTTTTATTTCTGGTTCGATTTCTTTTGGATGTTTTTCTACTCTGTTTAATAACTTTTCTTTTATTAATACTATATCTTCATTACTTGCACATGAAATTCTTTGGAATAGTTGATATACATCATAGTATTTAAATATTGGTATATTCATACAGTCTTTATCGAATCTGTCATAGAATTCTTCCATTTTCATTGGGATACATTTAAATAAATCATCTGCTTTTTCTTTGTACATTTTGTCTAGTAACTGATTATTTAGTTGATAAAAGTGTTTTTGTATTTCATCCATATCTTCTTCTATTTGCTCTATTGCTATTTTAGAAAGTTCTTCTTCTGCATTTGCACAATATTCTGATTTTAAAGATGCTATATTCATTCCATTAAAGAAGACACTTTTTAGTGTTTTTAAATCATAATCTATTAATCCTTTTCTTGAAAAATAGCTAAAGTATGCGTATATTTTTACTATATCTATTAATTCTAAATTTCCTTGTTTTACTTCTTCTAATACTTCTGTAATTACATGTCCAAATTCATCATCAGATATTTTCCAATATTCCTCTGTAAGTAGTCTTTTGTATCCTGGTAAATTTTCTGTATCTACTGTATTTCTAATTGTTTCCATGTTTTCTTTGAATATTCTCATGTCAAATATTCTAGTTCTAATGTAATATTCTATAAATTTAAAGAATCTATATTCTGCCTTAAAGTTGTAGTAATAATTATTATCAAATTCTTTGATGTAGAATTGTCTATTGTCCATTAATATTCTTGATGATACTAAAAGTGATTTATATTCAACATTGTCTTGTATATTTATAAATTTATCTTTTGTTATTTTTCCTGCTTTGATTTCAAATGAAATTGCTATTGTAAATATTAACATTGTTTGCATAATTCTATTGTTTGTATTTGGATAATGTTTTTCTACCATTTCATGTATTTTTTGAAAATCATTTAAAGCATGTTTTAAAATTCTTAGGTTTCTAGTTCCGCTTCGTTCAAATGTTGTAATAATTAATTTAGTATTTTCTCTTAAAAATCTAATTAGGTCGGGATTATTTTCGTATCTCATTAAGATTCCATTTATTATATAGTCAAATTTAGGAGCATATTCAAAAGTTTCTCCTATTAGTTTTTCTTTAATTCTTTCATAATCATTTGCTTTATCAAAGACGTGTTCAATTTTTCCTCTAATCTTTTCTACCATTGGCTTATCTGTTGTATTTAATTCTCCCTGTTTGTCTAAAAGATAAGTTGCTATAAATGTTTTCATTTCTAGATTTGAACTTTTTAATTTAGTAGATAATTCTTTTTCATTACAAATAATAATTGTTTTTATATGGTCATGTTCTACAAAGTTATTAATATATCCTAAAATATCAATAACGTCAACATTTGCTCTTTCTAAGTCATCAAAACATAACACTTTATCATCTGTAGAAAAAAAGTCTGAATAGTCTAATTTATCTCCGTTTTGTGTTACTCCAAAGAAGTTTGCCATATCAAGTCCTGTTTTTGCATATTCAGGAATTGTACTTAAGCCTGTTGTCTCCATAAATTTTCTTAGGTTTTTATCCATCAACTGTGTTGTTTCTATAAATATCTTTTTACTGATTTCTTCTAAATTAGAAATTCCATATAATGACATATATATTGTAGTATATCTTTTACCATTTAGTTGCATAGATTCAATTTTCTTTTTTATTTTATTATTCCAAAAGTGAGTTTTTCCAACTCCCCACTCACCATTTATCATTACAGCATAATCAGTATAGTCTGACCTTACATAATCTAATATACTTTCTAATAAATCTTCCATTTTTACCTCCATTGTCCAAATGTCCCAGCACAAGGCATAAGATATCTGTAACTACTCTGTATACTATATCTGTAATCGGCAAAGCCTCAACAGCTATAGCATCACTATCGTTCGAACAGCTATCTTAAAAAGGGACGTTTACTTTTGGGACATTTTAGTCTTTTGCTAGTACTAATACTCCTATTTCGCTTGGGTTTCCTTGTCTTAATATTTTACTACATTCATTTACTGTACTTCCTGTTGTATAAATATCATCAATTAATAATATTTTTTTATTTTCAATCATTTTTGAACTTTTTAGTTCATAAACTCCTTGTATATTTTTTAATCGTTCTTCTTTGTTTAATTTACTTTGTTCTATTATATTTTTTGTTTTTATTAAACAATTATTCAATATATTTTTTTCTGTTTTTAATGCAATTTCTTTTGCAATTAGTAAACTTTGGTTGTATCCTCTATCTTTTTTCCTTTTTTTACTAATTGGAACTGGAATTATTGTATCATATTTTTGGATTTTTTCAAATATTTTTTCATTATTTAATAAAAAACTTGAAAGGGTTTTATATAGATAAGATTTATCATTAAATTTGTAGTCTATTATTAGTTTTCTTATAATTCCATCATATTTAAAAGCATATATTAATTCATTAAAATATTTGCCTTCAACTTCTTCTTTGTTATCTAGTATTTCTGCTTCTGTATGTTTTGTTAATTCTATTTTACATTTATTACATAATGATTTTGGATTGATTTTTCCACATATTCCGCATGTTTGTGGATAAATTAGATTTAATGAGACAGTGGGGACAGTCTTACTTTGTCTCATAATTTTGTCAAAATTTGTCGTTTTTATCACCTCCTATTTTAGCTTTCTATATAATTCTGCTCTGCTCATATTTAAAATTCTTGCTATTTCTACTTTTGTAAATTTATATTCATTTGAAATTAAATATGATATGAATTTTTTTATTAAACTACTATCCTTTGAAATTTTATTAGAATCTAAATTGTTTTCTGAAATGAATCTATTAAATATCTCGTTTATGTTAATATCATTTTTTTCAATATTCATAGGTTCATATTTGATACTTTTAAACTTTTCTATATGATTATGTTCTGATTGAAATACTATATTAAAAATTTTGGAATTTATAAAATCTTGATTTCTTATATAATCATTATAAGATGAAAATTTATATTCTTCTTCTGAATTAGTTATTTGGGCTTTTACTGGATTCATATGTATATATTTTATACATTTAAGTAGTTGAGATTGATTATAAATTGGTTTTGAAGTAAATCTATTCCTAAACACATATCCTACTCTTTCTTTTGACTTATTATAATAATTTGCATATTGGTTATTAGTATCTTTCATGAATAAACTTAGATTAGATATATCTTCTGAATATGTTAATGTATGAGTATGATTATCCATTATGCAATATGCAAGAATAAAAATATTATATTTTTCACTATATTTCTTCATTAGTTGTAAGTATTTCTGTTTTTGAAAATCTTCTTCAAAAATATATTCTTTATTAATTCCTTGAACCATATTATGAATAAATATATTTCCCAATAAGTTTCTAGCTAGTCGTGGCATCTAAAACCTCCTTTATATATTTTTGAGATATTATATACTTTGATTTATGTAAAGTCAATACTTTTATTAAATTTTTTGAACTATATCAAATTAGGAGACAGTTGGGACAGTCCTAATTTGTCTCACTTTTCATGTAGATTATTGTCGTAATATCTATATTAATTTATTATGACAAAAAACGACAAAAATAAGAGACAAATTAGGACTGTCCCAACTGTCTCATTTTGAATTCTAACCCTGTATTTCTTTTTTTGCTATCTACATTTTGTATCATATAGTTTACTACTCTATCACTACCAATTATAATTAACATTTTTTTTGCTCTAGTTATTCCTGTATATAATAGATTTCTTGTAAGTAGCATTGGTGCTGATTGTGGTGCAAGCATTATAACAACATCAAATTCGCTTCCGTTGTGCTTTATGTATTGTTATGGTATAGCTGTGTTCTATTTGTTCTAAGTCTGAATATTCGTACCAAGCAACTTTTTCATCATCAAACTGAATTTTTACTACTTTTTCTTTTTCGTCTATTTCTATAATTGTTCCTATTTCTCCATTAAATACTCCTGTTCCTATCTCAGTTTCTTTTCCTTCTTTTTCCCATGTCATTTCATAGTTATTTTTTATTTGCATTATTCTGTCACCAATTCTGTAAATTACACTTCCACTTACTTTTTCTGGTAGTTCTTCTAAATTTGGATTTAATACTGCTTGTAATGCTTTATTTAATTCTCTTGTTCCTAATGGTCCTTTTTTTGTTGGCGTTAATATTTGTATATTTTTAAAGAAGTCATAATTTCCAAATTTCTCTAGTCTTCCTGTTGATAAACTTATTACTTCTTGTAGCATTTTTTCTGTTGAGTTTTGTTTTATGAAGAAGAAGTCTTCTTTTGTATCTTCTTCTAAATCTTCATCTCCATTTTTTATAAATTCTAATCCATTATTTACTCTGTGTGCATTTAAAATAATTTTACTTTTTGCAGCTTGTCTAAAAATTTTGTCTAGCTTTACTGTGTTTATTACTTCTGAATTTATTAAGTCTTTTAGTACACTACCTGGTCCTACTGAAGGCAATTGGTCTATATCTCCAACTAGAATTAGTTTTGTACCTTTATATATACAATTTAATAAGTAGTTCATTAAAAACATGTCTACCATTGATAGCTCATCTACAACTATTAAGTCTGCATCAATTGGTTCTCCTTTGTAATCATTGTGTTTTGCATATATTCCTTCATCATCTAGTTTTCCAATACATAATAATCTATGCAACGTTGATGCTTCTTTGTCTGTTGCTTCTGTCATCTTTTTTGCTGCTCTCCCTGTAGGTGCTGTAAGTATAACTTTCTTTTTTCTTTCTTCATATAAATCTATAATCGTTTTTATTATGGTAGTTTTTCCTGTACCTGGTCCTCCTGTTATTATTGTTACATTGCTTTTGTTTATTGTTTTTATTGCTTCTTTTTGCTTTTCTGATAATTCTATATTTGATTTTTTTTCTACTTTTTTTAGTGCATTTTCGATATTGTCTATTTTTTTCATATTGCTACTTTTATCCAATGTAATTATTCTGTTTGCAATTTCTTGCTCCACTTTATAAAAGTTCTCTAAATATATCCATTCTGTTTCTTCTCTATTTTCTATGATGATTTCTTCTTTGGCTTTTAAATTTATAATATTATCTTCTACACATTCAGAGCTTACATCTAATAGTGATATAACGAATTCTATTAGATTTTGTTTAATTACACAAGAATGTCCGTTGTAAGTAGCTTTTATTAGTGCATATTTGATTCCACTTTCTACTCTTTTTTGATTATCATAATTAATTCCTAATTCTAATGCCATTTGGTCAATTTGTTTAAAGTCTATGCCTCTTGCTAAATCTATTAATATGTATGGATTTGATTCTATTTGTTCAATTGCGTTTACTCCTAACAAATCATATATTTTTTTTGCGTGTTCTGCTCCTAGTCCAAACTTCTCTAAAAATCCTACAATTTGCCACACTTCCCAATTTTCAATAAAACTTTGTGCCATCTCTATTGCTTTATTTTCTGAAATTCCTCTTATTTCTGCTAATTTTTCAGGATTAAACTTAAATATATTTATGGTGTCCTCTCCAAATTTTTTTATTATTTTTTTAGCTGTTGCTTCTCCAATTCCTTTGATTGTTCCATTTGATAAGTATCTTTCTAATGCCCCTAATGTCTCTGGCATTAGTTTTTCGAATGTTTCTACTTTAAATTGTCTTCCATATTCTTTATGTTCTACAAATCTTCCAGTTACTTTTAATGTATCTCCTGATTTTACAAATGGTAAGTATCCTACTACTGTTGTTTCTTCTTCCTCTGTTTCAAATACTGCAATTGTATAACTGTTCGCTTCATTTTGATAGATAATGTCTGTTACTTCGCCTTTTATTTCTTCCAATATTTCTCTCCTTGCTATTATTTTGTTTAGTTTATCATATAAGAAATTAAAAAACAATAGAATATAATATAAGTTTTGGTTTTTATTGAATTTTATGTAAATTTATGATATAATATAAAAAAATTAAGTGCTAAATGCCTTTTTCTTAGTAACCTTCTGTTTACTTTTAATAATTACCCTAAGAAATTAAGGAGGAAAAAGTATGGAAAATTTGGGTATTTGTGAATTAAAAAAACAATTGCAACAATCAAATTCCAACACATACGTTTATATTGATATAAGCGTATTACCTGCAGTCATAGTGGTTAGATGCACTGACTGTAATCAACTCAATCTGCCAAAAGGTTATTACCTTGAGAAAAATCAGTTGACCAATAAAGGCAATACAACTTCTGGTTTTTCCGAGAGTTATAACCTGATGACAGAATATGATTATCTTTGCATGAAGGCTTAAAAAGTTCTCGCCATTTTTTAATGGCGGGGCTTTTTATTGGTGATAACTTTTTATACAATATTATTTCCCTAATACATAAGGATCTGCTTCTGTACCTGTTCCATTTACTATATATACTCCTTCCTTCATTGTTACTACTGGGCGGATGCCTCGACAATGATTATATTCTGATTGAAGATACCCACCGTAATTTAATACTAGCGTGTGTGTCCCTTTAGTAACACCATATACTTCTCTATTTTTAACAACAAAATAGGTTGTTCCTATTGTTCTCATCTGTAATGTCATAGACATTACTTCAGCTTCTGTCATCATATTTACATCATTTATTAAATCTAATTGTTTTTTGTCTTTATACATATCCCTATTCCTTGGGTTTATTTCTACTCCATTTCTTATCAATTTATCATATATAAATTTTTTTCCTCCTGAAAATATATAGGTTGCTCTACCTTCATTTTTATTTACATAGCCATAAGCAAAATTTTCTGGTGCTCCTGCATGCATTATTTTTTTTACATAAGTTTTTCCATCTTTCTCTTCAGTTTCTAATACTTGCCATCCATCATATTTAACCTCATAATTTTTTTCGTCTGAATCAACACTTTGATTTCTACTGGTTATTATAACTCCTGAATCTATCAGTAATTGCTTTTCTTTATCTTCTTTATATGTGAATCCACCAAATGTTAAATTAAGCCCTTCTTCATTCTCTATCTTATTTATAGAATTATATTGACGTTCTGAATTTATATCATATAAATTCAAACTCTGAAATTCTTCTATTTCTTCTTTTGTCCAGTCTCCATCATCATATTTTACCATTCCTTTTGCTGATTCAAATTGATTAACTTTTACCTCTATTTCCTTTGTTATATTTTTATTCTGATATGTACCTGTTACTATAAATTTATATATTCTATTTCTTTGTACAACAAATGGTACTTCAGGTTTTATATTGCAAGTTTTTCCTTCTAATGTTGCTGTAAAATTTATATATGATGTTGTTCCTATAGTTTGTGAATTTTCTGGCAATGAGTTTGTTGCATTTTCATCAGTATTAATTATTGGCGTTGTTATTATTATTTCTACTTTTTTTGATATTACTGTAATTTGTATATCTCCTGTTACTTTTTCTATGTTAATTATTCCTGTATTTACATCTACTGGTAATTCTTCTCCATTCATTGTTACTGTTATGTACTCTATTATATATTCTCCTTGTGATGTTATTTTTGCTTGGTATGGTTTATTATAAGGCGTTTCTACTACTTGATTATCTATATCTATTCCTTCTGAGACATTTTTTATTATTTTATGATAATAATCTTCTATAAATATCTTTTCTTCTCTTTCTTCGCCTGTTGATGATGTTATTTTAAATTTATATTCTTTTCCAAGTTCTACCTATAGTCTATTCCTACTATTTTTTTACTGTAACAATACAAAATATTTCCATCTGGAAGTTATATTATTTTCAGTCCATTTTCTTTGTCTTCTATAGTTATTAGAATTTTGACTTTATTTTCTTCTCTCATTATTGTTTCATAGCTAAAATTTACTGCTTCTATCATCTTTTTTTCTTGATTTCTCTTTTCTATTATTTTATTCTTTTCTACTAATTGTGACAATACTACCATTAATAATATTAGTAACACTAATACAGTTATAACTACTGCTAATAATGTGATTCCTCTTTCTTCTAATTTTTCCATAAATATATGCCTCTCTTTTATTCTATTATAGAACAATTTTAGTATACTAATATTATAAAATCAATAAAAATGTTCTAATTTTGAACATTATTTTTGGAGGTACTGTTTATGATAGATATTAATGAACTTCAAAATTCTTTTAATTTAACAGGAAAAAATATTAAAAAGTTTAGAAAAGAAAAAAAAATAACACAAGAGGATTTGTGTGCAAGAATGCAAGTTATGGGTTTTAAAATTAGTCGTTCTGATATTTCTAAATTGGAAACAGGAAAGAGATTTATTTCTGATTTTGAAGTTCTTGGATTTGCAAATGCTCTTAAAGTCTCAATACTAGATTTGTATAAAGAACAATAGAGGAATGTATTAAAGTTCTCTATTGTTCATCTACATTATCAATTATTTCTTTACAATCTTTCCAACTGGTTACTTTTATGATTTCGTAGTCTTTTGAAAGTTTTTTTGCTATTTCTTTTGTGTTATCACTGGATTCCAAGTCTGCTACTATAATATTTTTTAAAATTTCTTCTCTTCCATATAAAATTTTGAATATTAAAGAACGCAAAAATCCTTCTATCTTTTCTTCTTGATTTTTAACTGCTATTATTACATATATGCCATCTGCTTTTAATTTTGTATATGTAGAAATATATATTATATTTTTTATAACATCAAATAAACCATAAATGGCTAATGTCCAAAATATTGTACTTAATACAAATTGTAACATTTCACTGCCTCCTATGGTTTATTATATTCTATTAAATTATTTGTGTGATTATTGTAACTTTATATTATTTAGATGCTCCATATAAAATAATATCTCTTATACATGCATAAAAGTTACCACCATCGCTATCATATCCATTTATTTTTATTTCTACATAATCAACTGTTTTATTTTCTTCTAAATCTATACTAACACCATTTCTAGTTCTAGTTCCTGCAGTCCATGACATCCAAGCTTCATTAATTTCAAACTCTGATGCTATTTCCTCTGAACTTGTTCCATCTGTATAATAAATTTTAGCACTTGTAATTACACTGTCTTTGCTACTATAAGTCCTATGGTTAAATGTAACTTTTAATTTATTAGCTGTTCTTAGCTGTAATTTAGAGTAATCTAATTTATATGTTGCAATATAAGTTCCTGAGCCAGATGCATGCCCATATCCTAGTTCATAAACTAAATAATCATCAATATCATTTTCTGCAAGATCATTATGAAATTTATTAGATGGTGTTTCTGAAATAATATATTTATCACAGCTTTCTCCTTTATACCTTATATTTGAAAGAACATTATATGCTGTACTATTAATTTGTATTTCTTTATCTACAGTTACTATATCTCCGTTTGCTGATTCTTTTTTTACATGAATCATAGTATTTCTTTGATTTCCTGTTGAACTTGTTACATTTTCTATTGATGCCATATCTAGTTTTATAATATCTTTATATTCATACCATTTTTCACTGTTACCAATTCTATAATAAGTTTTATCAGTACTTTCTTCGTTTTCGTAATTTACTTTTATATTTGTAAATTCTCTTTCATCTTCAGTTATTTTTAAATTGCTTATTATTTGTGAATTATTTATTAATGTTACTTTAAAGTTTTCATCTGTATTAGATGTTGTATAGTCTATATATACTTCTTTTTTTCCTTTTCCATTAATTACTGTTCCATCTGGCTTTTCTATACTCTTTATTCCTTTTTCATTATAGAATTCTAGTTTTGCTTTTTGGTTATTATCAATTGAATAAGATAATAAAACTAGAGTTTCAGCTCCTTCATATATTGGTATTTCTTTTACATAACCATTTTGTGATGTTATTTTAAATATATATTCTACTTCATTTTCAATTGTGTAATTTATTGTTATCTCTTTTTCCCCATTACAGTCCAATATCTCTCCATTTGGATATTCTATTTTATCAATTCCATTTTCTTCATCTTTTATTGTTATTACTAGTTGTATTTTATTATCTTCTATTTGCTTTTTCTCATAAGAAAGTTCTATATTGTCTTTTTCTACTTTACCTCCAAATGATTTTGTTTCAAATTCTTCTATATCTAAAAAATCTTCCTTAGCTGTTGTATTGCTTACTTTTCCTTCTAGTACTCCTATTATTTGACAGTCTTCTCCTATTAAGAATTTATATTCTGAATATTCATCTACTGATACTACTATTCCTTCTAAATTAATTGTATTTTTAGTTACTCCGTGTTTTATTGATGCTGTTTCTCCATTATAATACTTTTCTATTGTTATATCTTCTGCTTTTTCCATACCTTCTGCTACTTGTATAATGTTATATTTCTCGTTTCTTTCTATGCAATCTATTTGTATTTCCATTAATTTAACTTCAACTGTTTCTTTCGCATTTGAATATCTTACTTTTTGTTTTACTATTTCTGTTTTTCCAAATAATCCATTTCCTGTTAAGCTTGATATTGTTATTCCTGCTAGTATTATTAGAATTATTATTGTTATAATTAACGCTATTAATGTAATTCCTGAATTTGATTTCCTCACATTTTTTCTCATTTATACTTCTCCTCATTTGTTCATTTTTTCCGTTTTTTCATCTTTTTATACTTATATGACATATATGTCATATCTAGCAAAATTATATATTTAATAAAATTTAATGTCAACATTCTATGACAAAAATTTCATTCTTTTTTAGTCTGTAATATACTATAATAATTTTATAAAAATTAAATAATTAAAAAGGTGATTTTAGTATGATTCGTAAATATAGACAATTAAAAAACATATCACAAGAAGAGCTAGCAGAGGAAATAAATATTAGTTGGAGACAACTTCAAAGAATTGAACGATATGAAGAAAAAACACGAATTACAACATTTAAAAAAATTATAAAAGCATTAAATATCCCAGATAATGAAATACTAGAATTTTTAAAAAAATAAATTCCAATTATTAAACTTTTTTGTCTAATAATTGGAATTTATTTTTTACTATTATTTTATAAAATCACTAAATAAGGCTTATTATAGCAACTTCTGCTCCGTCTCCTCTTCTTGGTCCTGCTTTTACTATTCTTGTATATCCACCAACATTTTTACCTGCATATTTAGGTGCTATTTCATTAAATAACATTGCTGGTACGTCTATATTCTTTCCATCGCTATCTTTTACTTTATTAAGTTTTCTCATCATTTTTCTTCTAGCATTTAATCTAGATGGCATATCTTTTTGTCTTTTTTCAGTAGTTTCTTCTTTTAC
>CAOJQV010000017.1 GCA_948441945.1 uncultured Clostridium sp.
GTTTGTTAAAATTGGCTACCATGACCACCCTCGTAAGGTCTTTTAAATGCAAAGCCAACTGGAATAGGTGCACCAAATATATATCTTTGACTATTCCAACTTTGCATTGTTCTTTTTGTTGTCCATAAAATATTTGATTTACTAGAACCCCTGAATTCTTTTACTTTTAAGGTTCCATTTGTATTATATGGCATTGGTTCTGATTCGCCTCTATAATAAGTCTCCATTCTATCTGTATCATTATTAAATACAATTATTTTTGCCATAATAAAAATCCCCCTCATATTAATACTTAATCTATTATATGAAAGGAATTTTAATTTGTTGTTTATTTTATTTCTTTACATCTTACTATAACTCTTTGTTTACTATCATCTGTACAAGTAATTAATGTAAGCTCTTTCTTTCCTCCTGTTAATTGCGTTGTGTCTCTTGTATCTGTTGGGTCTACTGTATGTTTATCATATACTTCATAAGAAATTACTCTACCTGTTAAATCTGTTAAATTCACAACACTTCCTATTGCTAATGTAGGTACTTTACTAAAGAACTTTGTATTTCTATAATTGTGCCCTACTATACAAAAGTTTCCAACTTCATTTGGTTCTCCACCATGATATTTGGCTGGAGATATTTTTAGTAATTCTTCCGTTTCTTCTACACTTCCTGTGTCTCCTTGTATAACTGTATATATAAGTGCAATATCTGGTATATCTAATGTTGCAATTATTCTATATCCATGTCCTGTTGTTGTGACTCTTCTTTCTGCTTGCTCATTTATTGATGCTATATTTAATGCTTCTCTATCTTCTATTGCTGCATAATCTTCATCTGTACCATCTAATACTACTAGTAAAACATCATCTTTAGCTATTGTAGTGTCTTCTGTTACTGATAGTGTTTCATTCATTTCTGTTAGTAATTGTTGTGATGTTTGTTCACTTTTGTTTCTGTCATATTCTGCATAAATATATAAAGATGTTAGAATGCAAACTAAAAATATAGATATTATAAAATCAAATTTATATATCTTCTTTTTTCTTTTTAATTCTGGCGTTATGTATAATTTCTTTGTTACTAAAATCTGATTCATCCTAACCTCCTTACAAAATTACTCTATTTTATTATAACATATATTCTTCATTTTTGGAATATCTTTTTATAATTTATCTGAAATTTTAGCAAATTGTTCTATTGTTAGTTCTTCTGCTCTTGAATTTTCCTTTATTCCTAAATCATTTAATATCTCTATTCCTTGTTGCTTATTTATAAAAATTTTGTTATTTGTAAGAGAATTTAGTAATGTTTTCCTTTTTTGCATGAAGGCATTTTTTATAACCATAAACATTTTATCTATATTTTCAACTTGTATGATTGGTTCTTTTCTAATATTTAATTTGATTACTTTAGATATAACTTCTGGTTCTGGTATAAAAGAACTATTTGGCACTTCTAATATACCTTCTGATTCTGCATAATAGTATACTGAGTACGTAATTGCTCCTGTATTTTTATCTCCTGGAGTTGCAATTAGCCTGTCTGCTACTTCTTTTTGTATCATTACTGTTATACTTTCTAAATCTAGTTTTTCTTCTAGTAATTTCATAATTATTGGTGTTGTTATATAATATGGTAAATTCGCTACTATTTTCGCTCTTTTTATATTTTCAGTTTGTTTTTCTTTTTCGATTAATTCTTTTAGGTTTACTTTTAAAACATCATTATTTATTAGTTCAAAATTATCATTTAATGCAAATCTTTCTTTTAAGATGCTTAACATTTTTGTGTCTATTTCTATACAAATTACTTTTCCTGCTTTTTCTAATAATTCCTTTGTTAATGTTCCTAAACCTGGTCCAATTTCAATTACTAGGTCTTCCTTTGTTATTTCGCTACATTCGACTATTGTGTTTACTACTTCTTGATTCACTAGAAAATTTTGTCCTAGGTTTTTTACGGCTTTTATATTATATTTATTCATGATAAATTTAGTTTCTTCTAAAATATTATTCATATCTTTTCCTCTATTCTTAAATTTTAAATCCATATCTATTATACCAGCTATTTGCTTTATATTCAATAATTTTAATTTTTAAGTTTCAGTTTTTTTCTGCTCTTGGGTATATGTGTTCCTGTGTGGTATTATGATGCAATTATAAGTCGATTTGCATGAAAGAAAAAAATAGAAATTGTTATAGAAAAACCTGAGGGATGTTCACGGAAAAAGTTATATATATCGCTTTTTCATTACACAACTCGGCTTAATACATAACTTAGAAATTCTAAATCAAATTAACCAGCGCCCTCATGTAATGAGATTCCCTAATTAATTTGATTTAGAATTTCTACAGTTACTTCATGGCACATTCGTTGTTACATTCAAAAAGGATATATATAACTTTTTAACCTGAGTGAAAGAGGCTCAGGTTTTTCTATTAAAATTTCTTTTTTTCTGCAATAAACAAAGACTTATAATTGCATCATAATACCACACAGGAACACATATACCCAAGAGCAGAAAAAAACCGAAACTTAAATTTTAATTACATGATTTGCTTAATATGATTGATTTTAAATCTACCATTTTCTAACATTACTTCTATAACATCAAATCTAATAGAGGCTTCTAATAACTTGTTTTTATACAAATAATATTTTGCAGTTTGATATATATGTTTTTTCTTTGTAGTATTTACAGCTTCTGCAGGAAATCCAAAATTCTTATTACTTCTAGTTTTTACTTCAATAAAAATAATTTCTTTGTGTTTTTTTGCGATAATATCAATTTCTCCTTGTTTGCAATAAAAATTTCTTTCTATAATTTCATAATTATTTTTTTGCAAATATTTGCTTGCAATCTGTTCTCCTAGATTTCCTAATTCTTTCTTATTATGTATGTTCATTTTTTTATATAATAATTTCCTGGAAGCGATATTATTTTATCTTCTATTTCTAACATCATCAGTTGATAGTTAATCTGACTTAAACTTAAATTTACTTTTTTTATAATTTCGTCAATATGGATTTCATTTTCTAATACGCTATATACTTCCTTATATTCATCTTTTATAAAATTTTCTATGCTTTCTTGTTTTTTTAAGTTTAATTCTGGATATTCTTTTATAATATCTTCTGGTTCTGTTACCAGGAAAGCTCCTTCTTTAATTAATTTATTTGGTGTTATTCCTTTTTTGTTTTCTAAACTTGATGGAATGCAAAATATTTTTTTCCCTTCGTTTTTAGCTAAAGATGCTGTTACACTTGTTCCACTTCTATATCCTCCTTCTACTACTAATATTCCAATTGAAAGTCCACTTACAATTCGGTTTCTTTCTAAAAACTTATTAGAACTTGCTTCTTCTTTTTCTTCATATTCACTAATTATTAAACCATTTCTATTTAAAATTTCTTCGTATAACTGTTTATTAGATTTAGGAAATATATTTTTAAATCCTGATGGCAGTATTGCTATTGTATTTCCATTAACATCTAGTGTTGCAATATGTGAAAAACTATCAATTCCTTCTGCTAGTCCACTTATTACAGTAAGTCCATATAGGCTTAATTCTTTTGCAAATTTTTTTGTTATCTGTTCGCCATATTTTGTACATTTTCTTGACCCAATTATGGCAATTGCTGGTTTCTCTAATAGTTTAATATTTCCTTGCATATATAATCTTTTTGGTGGATTGTGAATTTTTCTTAATATATCTGGATATTCTATATCATCTATTTCAATTTTAATCATTTTTTATCTCCAAACTTTTTATCTAAAATTCTATATTGTGTTGCTTCTAGTAAATGTTCTTTTTTTATATTTTCTTCTCCTTCTAAATCTGCTATTGTTCTTGCTACTTTTAATATTCTTGTATATGCTCTTGCACTTAGCCCAAATTTTTCAAATGCTAATTCTAATACTCTTTTCCCATCCTGACTTATTTTGCAATATTTTTCCATTAGTTTTGGTGTTAATTCAGAATTAGAATATAAATTTAAATTTTTATATCGTAAATATTGAATTCTTCTTGCTTGATTTACTCTTTGTTTTATTCTTTCTGAACTTTCTGATTTTTGTTCTGTTTCTAGATTTCTATATTCTACTGCTTTAACTTCAACTTGCAAATCTATTCTATCTAATAATGGTCCACTTACTTTGCTAAAATATCTTTGTATTGATTGTTTAGAACATTTACATTCTTTTTTGCTACTTCCATAATATCCACATGGACATGGGTTCATACTTGCTATCATCATAAAATTACATGGATATTTAACCTTTGAGTGTAATCTTGATATAATAACATTTTTATCTTCTAGAGGTCCTCTTAATACTTCTAATGTACTTTTTTTAAATTCTGTAAGTTCGTCTAAAAACAGCACTCCATTATGTGCTAAACTGACTTCTCCTGGTATTGGGTTTATACCTCCTCCAATTATAGTTGTTCCTGAAATTGTATGATGAGGACTTCTAAAAGGTCTTGTTGTAATCATACCTATTTGATTATCTAATATTCCTGATATACTATAAATTTTAGTGCATTCTAATGCTTCTTCTAGACTTAAATCTGGTAATATTGTTGTTACTCTTTTTGCCATCATTGTTTTTCCTGCACCTGGTTCGCCTAGTAACAGGCAATTGTGTCCCCCAGCGGCAGAAATTTCCAATGCCCTTTTTGCGTTTTCTTGTCCTTTTATTTCTGAAAAGTCTATTTCGTCTTTTGTTTTTTTGTTTAACATTTTTATAGTATCTATGTTTATAGCTGGTATATTTATACTTCGATTTAGGTAGTTTATAACTTCGTTTAGATTTTTTACACCTATTATTTCTAGGCTTTTTACAATTCCTCCTTCGATTTCATTGGCTTTTGGTAAAATTACTCTTCTTATACCTAAATTTTTCGCTTCTATACACATAGCAAGTACACCATTAATTGGATTTATTTTTCCATCTAGTGATAGTTCTCCAATTATTATTGTATTTTCTATCTTGTCTTTTTTTATTTTTCCAAGTGCAGATAAAATACCTATTGCCATTGGTAAGTCATAAATTGTACCTTCTTTTCTTGTGTTTGCTGGTGCTAGATTAACAATAATTTTTTTACTTGGAAATTCTATTTGAGAATTTTTTACTGCTGCTTTTATTCTTTCTTTTGCTTCTTTTACACTCATATCAGGTAATCCAACTATATCAAATTTTGGTAATCCTCCTGATATGTCTGTTTGTACTTCTACTAAATTTCCTTCTAATCCATTTAATGAAATACTTTTTATGTTAGATACCATTTATATCTCCTTTCAAATTTATTTTTTCGTTTTGAATTTATTTTCCTATTAATACCTCCTGGCATCTTAGGTTATATTTATTTTGAATGTAACAACGAATGTGCCATGGAATAACTGTAGAAAACCTTAATCAAATTAATTAGGAAATCTCATTACATGAGGGCGCTGATAAATTTGATTTAGAATTTCTAAGTTATGTATTAAGCCGAGTTGTGCAATGAAAAAGGAATTTAACTTAAGATGCCAGGAGGTATTAATAGGAAAATAAATTCAAAACGAAAATCTGTATTTTTATTGATTTTTATTTTAATTTCATATAGAATATTGTTTATAAATATTACAAAAGAGTGGTGAATAATTTGAATAGAAAGAAAAATTCTAAAGTCATTAAGATGAATAAAGATTTTAAGTCTCAGAATTTTATATATATAAAAAAAATTAAAGTAATATTTATCGTTGTTATTTTAATTTTAGTATTTTTACTAGGAAGAATAGCTTGCTTGCAATTTATTAATGGAAATTATTTAAAAGAGCTTGCTTATCAGCAACAAGCAATAAATCAGATTATTAGTCCTAAAAGAGGGTCTATATATGACTCTACTGGTCAGGTTCTTGCCTCAAGTGTTTCTGTTGATACAATTACTATTAACCCTGAAAAAATAAAAGACTCTAGTAATGATAAAGAAAAAACTCAAATCTTGAAGGAAAAAGTTGCTAAAGCTTTTTCTGATATTTTTCAAATTGATTACAATGAAACTTTAAAAAAAGTAAATAGTAATGCACAAGTAGAAACAATTGTAAGAAAAGTAGAGCAAGATAAAATAGAAGAACTAAGAAATTGGATGGAAAAAAATAAAATTTCTGTTGGTATAAATATTGATGAAGATTCTAAAAGGTATTATCCTTTTGGTACATTATTGTCTCAAGTTTTAGGTTCTTGTGGTAGTGATAATCAAGGTTTAGCTGGTATTGAATATACTTGGAATTCTACTTTATCAGGAACCCCTGGAAAAATAGTAAGTTCAAAAAGTGCTAGACAAGAGGAAATACCAAATACAGAGGAAACCTATATAGCTGCTGAAAATGGTAGTGATATAACTCTTACTATTGATTTAAAAATTCAGTCTATTGTTGAAAAATATTTAAAGCAGGCTGTAGAACATAATGAGTGTGAAAATGGTGGAAGTTGTATTGTTATGAACCCAAAAACTGGTGATATATTAGCAATGGCAACTTATCCAAACTATGATTTAAATCAACCATTTACTCCAAATGCAACTGTTGCCAAAACTTATGATTCTTTAAGTTCTGAAGACAAGTCAAAAGCAATATATAGAATGTGGTCTAGTAAATCTGTTTCTGAATTATATGAGCCTGGTTCAGTATTTAAAGTAATTACTGCTGCAGCTGCTTTGGAAGAAAATATTACAGGCACAGATATTGCTAACGACTTTAATTGTAAAGCTTTTGAACATATAATCGATACAGATATAAAATGTTGGAGCTTTCCTAGTGCACATGGTACACAGACTTTAAGAGAGGCATTAGAAAACTCATGCAACCCTGCATTTATTCAACTAGGTTCACGAATTGGAACACCTACTTTATATAGATACTATAAAGCTTTTGGTTTTTTTGATAAGACTGGAATATCTTTACCTGGTGAGGCTAATTCACTTTTTATTGAAGAAGATTCTGTAAAACCAGTTGAAAGAGCAACTATGTCTTTTGGTCAGAGATTTAATATTACACCTATACAAATGATTACAGCTGTATCTGCTATTGCTAATAATGGTATTTTAATGAGGCCTCGTATTGTTAAATCAACAACAAATACTGATACTGGTGCTATTACTACTATTGAACCAGAGGAAGTTAGACCTGTTATATCTTCTGAGACTGCTAATAAAGTAAAATCTATGATGCAATCTGTTGTAGTGAATGGTTCAGGTAGTAGAGGTGCTGTAACTGGATATACTGTTGGTGGTAAAACTGGTACTTCTGAACCTCGTTCTGGAAGAGAAGAAATTGATGGTTATGTTGCTTCCTTTGTTGCAATATCTCCTGTAGAAGATACACAAGTAGTATTATTACTTACTTTATATAAACCACCAAAAGAAAATAACCAAGGTGGACAAGTTGCTGCTCCCGCTGTTTCTCAAATGCTTACAGAAATTTTACCTTATTTAGAGATTCCTTATGATGATTCTGCTTATGATGATTCTAATTTAATTATGGTTCCAGATATTAGAAATAAAACTATTACAGAAGCTGAGAAAATTTTAAAAGATGCTGGTTTTGTAACAAAAATTAGTACTTCAAATAATAAGAATAGTACAATGGTTACTGACCAAGTTCCAAAACCAGGTGTATCATTATTAAAAAATTCTATTATCATGTTATATGACCAGAATATAAGAACATCTACTACTGTTCCAGATTTAACAGGAAAGAGTGTTGCTGCTGCAACTGCTGAATTAAGAAATGCTAATCTTAATATTAATATTGATGGTTCTGGATTGGTAGTTTCTCAAGATACTCCAAAAGGAACAAAAGTTGATGCTGGTACTGTAATTAACGTTATTTTAAGAACATCTACAACAGCTGGTTCACATTAATCTTTAGAGTAAGTGGGATTTTCCCTCTTACTCCATTTTTTCTTCTAACCAGTATTTTTCAATCATTTCATCTAACTTCTTTATTTGAGGATTATTTTTTATTATCTTATCTTCTTGTTCTTTACTTGTACATCCTCTTAAATAGCATATCCACTCTTCTTTTCTGCTCATATTTTCTTTTTCTATGAATTTTGGAAGTTCTATTACTATAAATTCTAATTCCTCCAAATTAAGATTTCCTTCATCCGACATTATTTTTATCTTTTTATCACATTGTGGTGTTGAAAAGCAGTTAAAATCTAATATATTTATTGTTATTGTTTTTGTGAATTCCCTTTTATCATCATATTCTACTTGATTTAAATGGACTTGTGCATAGTATAATAGCATTTTTGTCTGAATATAAATTCCATCTATAAACTGAATTCCAACATTTATTTCTTCATCTTCTGTTTTTATTCTTAAATCTGCAATTCCAAAGTTTTCTTCGCTTGGAAGATATTTACTTTTGTCTTCTAGGTATGTATTTAATTGTATTTCTTCAATTTCAATGTCTAATATTGCTTCTATAAAATCTTTTAATATTTCTAGTCCCTGTTCATTGTTTAATACTTTTCTTAGTACATAATTACTATGAGAAATTAACCTTCTGTTCATTCTTTAACTATATTCACCTCCTTTTTATTTCTATTATAGGGGTATTATTAGATCTAATATTAATTGATAAAAAATTATTTGAATAAAAATATTGTTTAGATTATAACTGCTTATTTTTTTTATGTCAATATTTATTTGAATTTATATAAAAAAATCGACCGCAATATTCGACCTTTTTCGACTTACAGTTGATTTTTTATTATTCATATTTTAAAAATTTTATTACATCATTAATGCTTTTTTGTGGTGTTGATGCTCCTGCCATAATACCTATTTTTTTGGATTTATTTAGTTTTTCTTTTTCTAGTTCTTCTTTTGTTTCAATTAATATTGTATTTTTACAATTCTTTTCTGCTACTTCATATAGCTTCTTTGTATTTGAACTATTTTTTCCTCCTATTATAGTCATTGAATCCACTTTTTTTGATAGTTCTTCTGTTTCTTTTTGTCTTTGCTCTGATGTTAAGCAAATTGTGTTTTCTACTACAATTTGTATATTTTCTTTTATTCTATCTTTTATAATTTTTACAATATTCTCAAATTTGTGCACACTATAAGTTGTTTGTACTAAAATTGATAGTTTTTTTATTTGTGTCTTTTCTAATTCTTTAATTGCACTTTCTATATTATCTTCATTTGAAATTAAACTGCAATTTTCTCCACAATAACTTCTAGTCCCAATTGTTTCTGGATGTGCTTCTACTCCTACTAAAAATATATAATATCCTTCTTGTTTATACTTTTCTGCAAGTTTATGAATTCTTAAAACATTTGGGCATGTATAATCTATTAATTCAATTTCTTTTTGTTTTGCTAATTCATAAACTTTATTTGTAGCTCCATGAGACCTTATAATTAATGTTGAATTTTTATCTGTTACTTCATTTATATTTTCTATAAATTTTAATCCCTTTTCTTCTAGTCCTTCTATTACTTGTTTATTATGTACTAATTCTCCTAAACAATATATATTTTCTTTTTGATTTAAAATTTCTGCTTCGCTTCCTTCTACTGCTCTTTTTACCCCATAGCAAAATCCAGCATTTTTTCCTATTATGATTTCCATTATTTCCCCTCACTTACAATTTTTAAAATTTCCTTCTTTAGTTCTTCTATTATTTTATCTTGAGGAATTTTTCTAATAATTTCTCCTTTTTTAAATAGTAATCCTTCTTTAATTCCTCCTGCTATTCCAATATCTGCTTCTCTTGCTTCTCCTGGTCCATTTACAGCACATCCCATAACAGCAACTTTAATATCTGATTCGATAGTTTGTAAAAACTCTTCTACTTGTTTCGCTATTGGTATTAAATCAATTTGAGTTCTACCACAAGTTGGGCATGCAATAATTGTTGGAGATTTTTTATACAAATTACAATCTTTTAAAATTTCTTTTGCTACTTTTATTTCTTTAATTGGGTCATCTGAAAGTGATACTCGTAAAGTGTCTCCAATTCCCTGTCTTAACAAAATTCCAAGTCCAATACTTGATTTTACTGTTCCACTAAATTCTGTTCCAGCTTCTGTTATTCCTAAGTGTAATGGACATTTAAAATTTTTAGAGGCTTCTATATAACTTTCTATACATATTTCTAAATCAGATGCTTTTAAAGAAATTGCATAATCATGAAAATCTAATTTTTCTAAAATATCAACATGTCTTTTTGCACTTTCTACCATTGCTTTAGATGTTGGTTTTCCTCCATATTTTTCTAATAATTCTTTTTCTAATGAGCCTGCATTTACACCTATTCTAATTGGTATCTTATTTTGTTTACATTTGTCTACAACTGCTTTTACTCTTTCTTCAGAGCCAATATTCCCTGGGTTAATTCTTACTTTGTCTACTCCAGATTCGATTGCTTGTAATGCTATTTTATAGTCAAAATGTATGTCTGCCACAATTGGTATATGAATTTGTCTTTTTATTTCCTTTATTGCTTTTGCATCTTCTAAATCTAAACATGCTACTCTTATAATTTCGCATCCTGCATTTTCTAATTTATTTATTTGTTCTACTGTGCTTTTTATATCTTTTGTTTTGGTATTGCACATAGATTGTATTACTACTTTATTTTGTCCTCCTATTTGTACATTTCCTACCATGATTTTTCTTGTATTTTCTCTGTTCATTTTATTTCTCCATTTTCTTTTTTCTATATTTAATCATATTTGATGGGCAATTTCAATAGTAAAAGATTTTTTGAATTTTTTTTTACTTTTATATCTTCCCACCTCATGTTATAAAATTATTGTGAGACAATTTGCATGAAAGAAAAAATAAAACTTAAAAAAAGAAAGAGTTTCCTCTTTCTATCTTTTATTAGCTATATAATAGCCTACTCCTCTTTTAGTAATCAATATTTTGGGATTTGAAGTATCTTTTTCTATTTTCTCTCTAATTCTTCTAACTGTAACATCTACAGTTCTAATATCTCCATAATATTCATATCCCCAAACTTTTTCAAGTAGAGTTTCTCTTGTAATAACTTGACCTGGTTGTGTAGCTAAGAATTTTAAAACTTCAAATTCTCTTAATGTTAAGTCCATTACTTCTCCTCTTACTTTTACCTCAAATCTATCTAAATCTAATTCTAGTTCATTTACTGTTATTGTATTACCATTTTGCACTTCTTGCATATCATTGTTTGCTATATTTTCTTTAGATATATTTGCCATTTCCATTTTTCTTAAATTTGCTTTTACTCTTGCCATTAGTTCTCTAACACTAAATGGTTTTGTAATATAGTCATCAGCTCCAAGCTCTAGTCCTACTATTTTGTCTATTTCTGCATCTTTTGCTGTTAACATTAATATTGGTATATTTAATTGATTTTTTACTCTTTTACATACAGATAACCCATCTAATTTTGGTAGCATTATATCTAAAAGCATTAAGTCTGGTTTCTCTTTCATTGCCATATTAACTGCTGTTATACCATCATTTGCTTCTAGTGTTTCATATCCTTCTTTTTTTAGGTTGTATACTAGTACGTCTATAATAGCTTGTTCATCATCTACTACTAATACTTTTTTTACTTCTTTATCTAAATTTTCTTCCACAAAAATTCCGCCTTTCTATAGACTTTGTTTTTATAGTATATTTATATCATAGTTTTTTTGTTTGTACAAGTATTATAATAATTTTTTGTTTAAATTTTATCTTATTTTTCTGTGTACTATATTACATTATCACTTCAATGTTGAAAATTCCGTTTTCTTCTAGTTTTATTTTATTCTCTTTTTCTTCTCCATTTACTATTATTTTACTTATTCCTGAGTTCCTTCCTTTTGGATTTTTCACTGTTATATTATATATACTATTTTTCCATTTGTATTTTATTATATATTCTTTCCATTCTTTAGAAATACATGGTTCAATTTTCATATATCCTTCTTTTATTTTTAGTCCTAATATATATTCTATTCCAGCTTTATAGTACCAACTTGATGAGCCTGTATACCAAGTCCATCCTCCTCTTCCTGCTAAGTTGTTTGCTCCATAAATATCTGCTGGTATTACATAAGGCTCTACTTTATATTTTTTTGCACTTTCTTTAGTTCTAGAGTGTTCTATTGGGTTTATCATCCTATAAATTTCTGTTGCTTTGTCCCCAAACCCTAATATTGCTTCTGCAATTATTACCCAAATTGCTGCATGTGTGTATTGTCCTCCATTTTCTCTAACTCCTGGCAGATAAGATTTTATATATCCAGGGTTTAACTTACTTTTTTCAAATGGTGGGTCTAACAATTTTACAATTCCATTTTCTTTATCAATTAGATGATTTTCCATGCTTTCCATAGAAATATATTTTTTATCATTATCTCCTGCATTAGAAATAACACTCCAGCTTTGAGCAATACTGTCAATTCTACATTCATCATTTGCCATGCTCCCAAGTATATTTCCATCATCCATAAATGCTCTTTTAAACCATCTTCCATCCCATCCATTTGTGTTTAGTGATTTTTTTAATGTCTCTTTAACTCTTTCATATTTTTCTACTTTGTTTATTTCACCTTTTTCTTTGCAAATAGGAATAAATCTATCTAATATATTGTATAAGAAGAATCCTAGCCATACACTTTCTCCTTTTCCGTTTGGTCCTACATTACTTAAACCATCATTCCAATCTCCGCTTCCTATTTTAGGTAATCCATTTTGACCAAAGTTTAGGCTTCTTTCTATTGCTCTTATACAATGATTGTATATACTTTCTTGTTCTTGCGTTTGTAGATATTTATCATATCTTTCATATTCTGTATCTTCTAAATCTTTTCCTATTAAATATGGTGTTTCTATATCTAAAATTGTTCTATCTCCTGTAAATTCAATATATTCACAAGTCAAATAAACAAGCCATAATAGGTCATCAGAAAATCTAGTTTTAATTCCCCTTTCTGTTTCTTCATGCCACCAGTGTAAAACGTCTCCTTGTAAAAATTGATGTTTACTATGCTTTATAATTTGTCTTTTTAGAATTTCTGGGTCTATATATTTTAAAGCTAGAGTGTCTTGAAGTTGGTCTCTAAATCCGTAAGCTCCACCAGATTGATAAAATCCAGTTTTTCCTAGTAGTCTACTTTGTATTGTTTGGTATAAATCCCATCCATTTAAAATTATATTTAGAGATTCTAATGGTGTATATACTTGTAGTCTTCCTAAAATTTCTTTCCAATAATTTTTTACTTTTTCTAGTTCTTGCCTACAATTTTGAACTTTATTGTATTTATAAGATATATTTTTACTTTCTATTAGTGATTCTTCTGCTCCTAAAGTAAATACAATTTCTTTTTCTGACATGCTTTCTAATTCTACTTCTATTTCATAAGCTATACAAGGTTTCTTTCCTAGACTATTTTCGTTATTTAACTTATTTTTCTTTAGTGCATCTGGATATGCTATATCTCCTTTTCCTATAAAAAATTCTTTATCTCCTGTATAAGTCCTTATTTCTTCACTATTTGATACATAAATAATATCATTTTTAAAGTCTTGGTTATATAAGTTTTTTGCACATAAGATATTATTGTTTTTATCATAGTTTAAATTTATATATTCATTTGTTTTTATATCATCTTCTCCTAAAACTGGTTTTGCATAATATACAAGTTTTATTCTTTTTCTATTTAGACTTGTGTTTTTTAATTTTAAAATTTGTATTTTTATGCTATCGTTTTGTGGTACAAATACATCTAGTTCTTGCTCTATTTCATCACTTTTATGAATATATCTAGCATATCCAAATCCATACATCACATTGTAGTTTTCATCATCTGGCATTGGATTTAGTCCTAATGTCCAAACCTTTTTATTATCTAAATCTTTTATATAAATAATTTCTGATGGAATATCTAAATTAGGTTGATTTTGCCAATTTGTTACTCTGTTTAGTCTACTATTTTTATACCATGTGTATCCTCCCATGCTTTCAGTAACTAGTGTTCCAAATTTTTCATTTGCTAGGATATGTGACCATACTGTTGGTAATCTGTTGTTTTTATTAATTTTTATTTTATATTCTTTTCCATCTTCTGAAAATGCTCCATATTCATTATAATATTTGTGTTTTTCTGAATTTTCTAATATATCTATTGAGGTATTTTTATTTTCTATTTCTATAATACTATTTTCTGGTTCATTTTCTATTCTTTTATATTTTTCTAGATATTCTTCTTCTATATCTTTAATTGTATTTTTAATTCCACCTTTATTTGCTTCTATAATTATAGTTGATAATAATTTTAGTAAATTAAAGTCTTCTTTACTTATCTCATTTTTAGAAAGTTCAAATATTCCTCCTCTTATATTTTTTAAATATGATAGTTGACTATTTAAAATTGTTCCTTCTATTTCTTCTCTTACATAATTTTCATAACTGTGTTTTTCTTCATCAATAATTACAACTTCTGTTTCAAATCCTTTTGTTCTCATAAATTCATAAGCTTTTAATACTTCTTTTACAACATATGCATCATTACTGTCTTTTATTGTTACTAATATGATTGGTAAATCTCCTGAAATTCCATATTTCCATAGTTCACTTTGTTCATAGCTATGCTTTGGCAGTTTTTCTAAATTCGCAGTTTTAGCTGGATTTTTAAAAATGATGTAAGATAAAATTCTTTGATAATCTCTTATTTGTTCTCCTTTTATTCTTAAATATCTACTTTGTGCTTCGTTTTTTGCTTTGGATAGTTCATTTGCTTTCTTTATATTTTCGTCTATTTTGTATTTTTTTATATTTTCAATTACTTTTTCTTTGCTTTCTCCTCCTGCGATTAATAAATTGATATTGCTTGTTTGCTCTGGTTTAACTTTCATAGTTCTTTTAAGAGTTACTATTGGTTCTGTTACAAGTCCCATTTTTTTAGAAAGTGGCTTTGAATTTTTAATTGTTTGAGGAATTCTAATATTGCCTCTACCTATAAACTTTTCTTTATCTATTTCGTACTCTAAATCCCCAACTGTTTCACAATGTGTGGATAAGTTTACACATACATATAATTCTTGTTCATGTTCTTCTCTTTTCTTCCTTTTTACTATAATGCTATTTGTTTCATAATCAAATTCATAGATTAAAAATAAATTATTAAATGCTGGATGTGCATAGTCTTGTTCTTTACTAGATAGTACTGGTTCAAAGAAAGATGTTATTTCTAAAATTTCTTCCTCATTTCCTAGGTTTTCTATTTCCATTTGTCTTATTTCTACTGGTTCATCTGGTGCTATTATTGTTTTTATTTTAGTTTTTATATTATCATTTATTGTCTCTTGTTCTATTTTATCTGGCATAAAGCTAATTTGATAGTTGTTATTTAACTTATATTGCGAACTCCATATTTTTTTCGTTTTTATATTTTTCACATAAAAAAATATTCCCTGTGGATAGTCTTCAGTTGGTTTATATCTATTTATATAAGCATTTTTATATCTGCTTATACCTTCCCCTTTTTGATTCATTGCAATTATATAGTCTTCATTACTAATAACATTTCCTAATACTAATCTTTCGTCTATCTTTTTATACGTATCACATATATAGTCTTCATAGTCTATATATTTTAATTTTTTCACTTTTTCTTTATTCTCCTTTGTTATGATTGCTGTTTCTGGCATTCTTTCTTGTAGTAATATACTTACTGCACTTATTTCAGGATTTTTTATAAATCTTTTTTGAAGTATATTATTATTAAATAAGTTGTTTATAGATAATAATATTAGACTTTGATGATGTGCCATGTAAGTTTTTACAACTGCTGTTTTTTTACCTTTTTCTAATCTTTCAGGTGTAAAGTCTATTGATTCATAAAATCCATATTTTCCATACATTCCATAGTCTTCTAATTCTTTTAAGTTTTGATAAACTTCTTTAGGATAATCTGTAATTGCTAGTACACTTCCATAAGGTGCTACAACCATTTCGTCTGCTAGTCCTCTTTTTAGTCCTAGCCATGGAATTCCAAATGCTTTATATTGATAGTTTGAGTTTAAGTCTTTTAGATTAAATGCCGCTTCTGAAATTCCCCAAGGAATTTGTAGTTTTTTTGCATATTCCATTTGACTCATAATCATAAATTTACAAGATTCGTCTAATAAGCTTCCTTCATATTTTGGTATATTTATATTTGGCATTAAATATTCAAATGATGTTCCTGACCATGAAATTAGTCCTTTATATTTTCCAAGGGTTGTTAATGTTCTACTCATTGAGTTCCAATGCTTTGCTGGTACATCTTTTTTAGCTATTGCTACTAAACTTGCCTGTCTTGCTTCAGATGCTAATAAGTCATAATATGAATTTGTTAATTTATTTTCTTCTATATTAAACCCAATCGAAAATATTCTTTGTTCCTTGTTATATAGATAAGAAAAGTCTGTATTTTCAATTATTTTATCGACTGTTTTATATAGTATATCTATTTGTTCATTGTTTCTTTTTTCCTCAAGCCAATTTTTTACTACATATAAATATCCTACAAAGTTCCCACTGTCTACAGTTGATACATATCTGGGTATAAGTGATTTTTTGCTTTCTATATTATACCAATTGTAAAGATGTCCATTCCATTTTTCTAGCGTTTCTACTGTTTCTATAATATTTTTTATTAGTGTAATTGTTTTTTTATCATCTATATATCCTAAATCATTTGCTGATATAACTGCTAGCATTGATAGTCCTATATTTGTTGATGAGGTTCTTGGTACTATTTTGTTTTTTCTTCCTTCTTGATAATTATCTGGAATTAGATAGTTATTTTCTTCATTTAAATAATTTTCAAAAAAGCTCCATGTTTTTCTTCCAACTTCTAATATATATTGCTTTTCTTCTTGTCCTAATAAATCTGTTCCTATTTTCTTAGTTTTCCCTTTACTTATATACCACATAATTGCTGGTGTAATTATCCATAACATTCCTAATATAATTGCTAAAATATTTTTACTTTGACTGTATATTAAAATTCCAATTATTCCAGCTAAAATGTTTATAAACATATTTTTAGAATATGCTATTAAATCATTTTTACATGTTTTTTCTGCTTCTTCTGATGTTGTCCATTCTAGTAAGTTTTTGTGTGTTATAAGTAAGCGGTTTATTGTTTTGCATATTGATTTTATACTACTGTATGCTTTATATGGTAAACATCCTAATGATATAACTGTTCTTATTAAAATACCTTTTATTCCAGAAATTTTTGGTGTGAATGTTTTTTGCGTTTCTTCCCCTTCTTTTTTTCCTATTAGATAATTAAAAAATTCTAAAATGTATGGTATAATCGCAATTAATATAAATATTATTTCTAGTTCTAAAATATTTACTTTGTATGCAAATCTAATAATACTTATATAAATTAATGCAATTAAAACTGATGTTTCAAATATGCTTCTTCTTAAGTTATCTAATATTTTATATTTTGATAATAAGTTAAGTGGACTCTTCTTTTTTAGCCAACTTATAATTTGCCAATCTCCTCTTATCCATCTTGTAAGTCTTGTCATAAAACTATTATACTTACATGGATATCCATCCATTAACATGATGTCTGATACTAATCCACATTTTAAATAGCATCCTTCTAGTAGGTCATGACTTAATACTTTATTTTCTGGAATTCTATTTTTTAATACTTCTGAAAATACTTTCAAATTGTAAATTCCTTTTCCTGTAAATATTCCTTCTCCAAAATTATCTTGATATATATCTGAAATTGCATTTGTGTAACTGTCAATTCCTCCTGCTCCTGCGAATATTTTTGTAAATAATGTTTTATAACTTATGTCTAGGTTAATTCCTACACGTGGTTGCATAATTCCATATCCTTCTACTACTATATTTTTTTCTTTGTCTATAACTGGTGCATTTAGTATATGTGCCATTGCTCCTACTAGTTCAGTTGCTGAGTTTAGTATTAAATCTGTATCTGCATCTAGTGTTATGATGTATTTTATATTTTCTAGTGTTTTTCTTTCTTTTCCTTGTTCTATATTTTCTTGAATTGTATTTATACGAAATGGATTTTCTGCATGTAAAATATATTCATTAAATTGATTAATTAATCCTCTTTTTCTTTCCCATCCTAAATAACTTGCTTCTTTTTCGTTCCATTCTCTTTTTCTATATAAAAAGTTAAAAATAGGAAATTCTTCATTTGGGTATTTTTTATTTAATTTTTCTACTTGATTTTTTCCTTCTTGTATTAATTCTTTGTCTGTTTTATCTTCTTGCATTTTACTTTGTGTACAGTCTCCTAGTAATGTGAAATATAGATTTTTTGTTTTATTTGCAAGATAATATCTTTCTAGATTTTGAAACATTTCTTTTACTTTTTCTTTGCTGTCTACTATTGTTGGTATAATTACCATGCTTGTATTTTCTTTATCTATTCCATTTGAAAAATCTATTTTTGGTATTAGTTTTGGTTTAACAATTTTGTTTAATATTGTTTGTACAATTTGTATTACTACTTCACTTGCTGGAATTAAGAATAGTATAAAACTTATAACTGAAATTTCTATTTTCTTTATTTTTAATTGTACTATATAACTTAATATTATTGATAATATTATACTAAAAATTGTTATTGTACTAATATATATTTTTGCTTTGATTTCAGGTGTTTTTTCCCTTTTTCCTATATAATCTATTTTTTTGTATAGCTCATTTATTCCTACATCTATTAAATAGTATCCTATATGTGATTTTTTATTTATTCCTTCTTTTTCAATGTTTTCTTGTGCTAATTCTAGCATTTTTCTTGCTATATATATTTCTGATATTTTACTTTTTTTGCTTATTTCTTTTATTTTTCCTCTATAATATTCTTTTGTTTTATGGTCCATTTTGCTGTATACATTACTTGGGTCTTGTCTTAATATTTCTTCTACTCCATTTATTTTTTCAAATATTTCTAAAAAGTTTATTCTTTGTACTTCTTTTATACTTGTTATGCTGTTTCCCATTAGGACTTTTTGGTTTGCTATGTCAAAATGTTCTTTTTTTATTATATCTGATACTGTTGTTCCTAGTTTTTCTACTACTTCTTCTAATGCTCTTAGATATGCATTTGCTTTTTTTCCATATCTTTTTAAGATATATGACATATATTCTATAAATGGGTATTTCATATCTTGATTATTGTGTTTTGATTTAAAGTTTGGCTTTTCTTTATTTTCTATTAGTCTTTCTGCTATGTTTTCTGCTTTGTATTTTTGCATTTGGCAACTGTATATTTTGCTACATATTTCTGCTATATTTTTTATTATTGCTATTTGTAGGAATATTCCTATATTCCATATTTCATCCATGCTTAGTGTTTTTTTACTTTGATAGCTTTTTAAATAGTCTTCTAAGCTTTCTCTTTCTATTTTGTTATCTGTATATGCTACTATTTCTGATGCTAGTATATATATTCTTGCAAATCCTTTATAACTTCCATTTGATATTCCTACAAAGTTGATGTATTTATTTAATGTTAGTTCTTTTTGTATTTGTTTTACTGCTTCTTCTATAATGTAAAAGTTGTCTAATAACCATTCTCCTGCTGAATGAATTCCTATTCCGAGTTTTACGTGTTCGTTTAGTAGTTCATATACTTCTTCTATTGTATTAAAGCTTTCTATTAGTTCTGGTATTGGGTATGTGTCTTTTTGCGATTTTGATGTTGTGTTGTGATTTGCTGCTATTTTTTCTAGGTGTTTTTCTAGTTGGTTTTTTTCTAGTATTGTTCCTGTTATTTTTAATTTTTTATTTTCTTTCAAAAATTTCCACTCCTTGCAAACTTTTTTGTTTCTATTGTTTGCTAAAAAGTGGTAGTTTATTCATTTTGATTTTAAAAATTGAAAAGGGGCGCAATGCACCCCAATTATTTTGTGTACTTCCTGTACCTATTGTATAGCTTTTCAATCCTTTTGCCTCTGTACTCAGAGTACTTTTCTTCGAAGTATGCAAAGAAAGCTCCAAGTCCAAAAAAAGCTACTACTATGCCCAACATCATTCCTAATGGACATGTACTGAAACAATAAATGTACATTACTGCACCTGCTATTACTACTGCAACAGTCACGATGTACATGATAGTCTTTCTTAGCATCCACTCTTTCTGTGCTTTGTTTCTTGCCTTTAATTTCCGGTAATCTGCTAAGAAATCTGTTGCAAAGTTGTTAATTTTTTCTTTGAGTTCTCTCATATTTTTTCTCCTTTTCTCTAAGGCTATATAACTAGCCAGATTCCATATTATAAGTTATGTATATTATATCACATTTCTAAAAAATTTGCAAAATCTATCAATTTTTGATGTTTTTTATCATATTATATATTAATCAAACGGAAAGTTTGTAAAAGAAAGGATGATTTAACTATGGATATGGAAGGAAATAAACCTTGTTGCCCAATGTTAGATGTTGATGGAGTTATTTCTGGTGGAAAACAATTTGACCTTGATATTACTTTACCTGAAGATAACAGAGATGTAATATATGGTGTTATTAAAAATTGTTTCAAAGAACCAGTTTGTAATGCTGTTGTAAAATTAACAGAAATCGTTTGTGAAAACGGTAAAGAAGAAAGAAGACCTATAGGTCATACTGTTACAGATAAAGAAGGAGAATTTGTATTTGGTCCTCTTTGTCCTGACAGACGTTATGCTCTTCAAATTTGGGCAAATGCTACTAAAAAAATTAAAGTTTGTGCAAAATGTCATCATGAAGGAAAATGTTTAAAAGGTGATAAATGCGACAAATGTGATTGTTTTATAGATGATAAAAAACCTTGTTGTTATGAAAAAAGAGACTAATTTTAATGAACTTAATTAAAAAACAAATTTGGGGATGTGCAAACATCCCCTTTTTATATACATTGTTGTTTTATAGAATTCCCATCTTCTTAGCGTATTGTTTTCCTTTTTTTAATACTTTATTTTTATTCATTATATCTTTTTCATGGTACATCATAATAATTCCTGTTGTAATTAGCCCACCTATTAATAATCCTTTTGTAAATTTCATATAAATCATCCTTTCTTTTTATTTATTGTCTCTTATTTTTACTTTTTTATTCTCTTTTATCATGGTATATATTTCATGAATAGCAATTAATGCTAAAAAAATGCCAAAACATTTTCTTAACATATTTACATCTGTATGAATAGATAAGTTTGCTCCTATAATTGCTCCTAATATACCAAATACTGAAATTGTTG
The DNA here is from genome assembly GCA_948441945.1 of uncultured Clostridium sp. GTDB lineage: Bacteria > Bacillota > Clostridia > TANB77 > CAG-508 > CAG-269. Next base: position 21,261 of record CAOJQV010000017.1, read on the forward strand.
TTGCTAGTTTCAGATTTATATTTTTATTTCTAATATTAACAATAATTGCAATTATTGATGTTGGAATAAAAAATATTAAATTTGTCGCTTGTGCTATATGTTGTTCTATACCAAGTGCAAATGTTAATAAAAAAATTAATATAGTGCCTCCACCCATTCCAGTCCCACTGACAATACCAGAAATAATTCCTATTAGAATTTCGGTCATCTATTTTCCTCTTTCTTTTTAATCATATCTTTTGCTATTTTTGTTAAACATCTATCACATCTTAGCATTTGATGTATAATTAGCTTTCTTAAATGCTCATCTTCTATATTATCAGCTATATCTAAAAACTTTTGTAATTCAAATAAATATTGTTTATTTTTATTTTTCCATTTGTTTTCCTCTAAAATTTTTTTATCCATTGTTACCTTCTTTCTTTTTTATACATATATATTATGATATTTTTTTGCATTTTTATCATTTTTTTTACAAAAAGCCGTTTTTATTATACAAAAAATGAAATTTTATGTTTGAAGTATCATTTTTAGTGATACATAAAATAAAAAAATAGTAAATGCTATTTTTAAATATTTTTCTGGTAATATTTTTAATAACTTCGCTCCTATATATCCTCCTACTGCTCCTCCAATTCCACATAAAATTGAAATTTTCCAGTTAATATAATTTCCTTTATAATAGAAAAAGCTACTTGTTACTACCATAGGTAATATGCAAAATATTGACGTTCCTCTTGCCTTTTGTGATTCCATATTTAATATATACATAAATGCTGGAACTAAAATAAGACCTCCTCCTGTTGAAAAAAATCCACTTACTATTCCTGCTAAAAAACCTATTATTAATTGTTTAAAATATTTATTTATCATAATACTACTCCTGAGACAGAGGGACAGAGGACAGAGGGGACAGTCCTAATTTGTCTCATATTTTTTGTCGTTTTTTGTCTTTTCGACATATTTCTACATATTCATGAGACAAATTAGGACTGTCCCCTCTGTCTCATTAAAAAAACCTACTCTTTATAAGTAGGTTATCCATTTTTTTCATTTTTATTAAATTTATTAAATATTTTCATCTTTTATATAATATTTAGTTCCCAACATTTTATCTGGCAAATATTGTTGTTCTACCCAATGTCCTGGAAAGTCATGTGGATATAGGTATCCTTCACTATATCCTAGTTTTTTCATATCTTCTACTGGTGCATTCCTTATGTGCATTGGTATTGTTCCTGTGTCTTTATTTGTTACATCTTCTAATGCTTTATTTATTGCTAGATAGGATGCATTTGATTTTTTTGATGTTGCCACATATACAGCTGCTTCTGCAAGTATAATTCTTGCTTCTGGCATTCCTACCATATGTACTGCTTGCATTGCTGCATTTGCTAGAACTAATGCATTTGGATTTGCCATTCCTACATCTTCTGAAGCACATATAACTATCCTTCTTGCTAAAAACATTGGGTCTTCTCCTCCATTTAATGCTCTTGCTAAATAGAATATTGTAGCATCTGGGTCTGTTCCTCTCATTGATTTTATAAATGCACTTATATTGTCATAGTGGCTATCACCTGATTTATCAAATACTGCTTTTCTTGTTTGTACACAGTTTTTTATTACCTCATCTGTAATATGAATATATCCGTCGTTTTCCATATTTGTTGTTAATACTGCTATTTCTAGTCCATTTAATGCAGTTCTTACATCTCCATTTGATATAGCTGCTAGCTTTCTTAATGTTTCTTCTTCTATTTTTATATTATATTCTCCCAGTCCTTCTTTTTTTTCAATTGCATTTTTTAAAACTATATATATATTATCTTCTGTTAATGGTTCTAGTTTTATTACCATTGACCTAGATATTAAAGCTTTATTTACTTCAAAGTAAGGATTCTCTGTTGTTGCTCCAATTAAAATAATTAGTCCATTTTCCACAAATGGTAGTAAAGCATCTTGTTGCAATTTGTTAAATCTATGAATTTCATCAATAAATAAAATACTTTTTCCTGTTGGGTTTATCATAAAATTTTTTGTTTCTTCTATTACTTTTTTTATATCAGATACTCCTGCTGTTACTGCATTTATTTTATAGAATTTATATTTTGTTGTTTCACTTATTACTTTTGCTAATGATGTTTTTCCACACCCTGGAGGCCCAAATAATATTATACTAGATAGTCTATCTGCCTTTATTGTTCTATATAGTATTTTATCTTTTCCTAGAATATGTTCTTGGCCAACATATTCTTCTAGAGTTTTTGGCCTCATTCTATATGCTAATGGTTCATTCATTTTTTACTCCATTTCTCTTTTTTCTATCTTGCAAGCATTGTTAATCCTTTTCTTATTAATTCTTCTGCTGTTAGTGCTTCTTTTTCAATTTTTTCAAATGCTTTTTCAATTTCTTTTTTATTGTATCCTAGTACTTGAAGAGCAGCAATTGCTTCTGAAATATTTTCTTCTGTTTCTATCTTTTGTTCTAATTTTGTTTTTGTTCCATCTGACGCTTTTGTTAATTCTTGGATTTGTTGTTCTTTCTTTATCTTATCTTTTAATTCTAGTATTATTCTTTGTGCAGATTTTGCTCCTATTCCTGGAATTTGTGTTAGTGCTTTTATGTCCTCAGATATAATTGCTAAAGCAAATTCAGTAGGTTCACATACAGAAAGCATTGTGATTGCTGTTTTTGCTCCTACTCCACTTACTAATATTAATAGTTCAAACATTCTTAGTTCTTCTAATGTATTAAATCCAAATATGCTTATATCATCTTCTCTGACTTTGTAATATGTATGTACTTTAATGGTATCTCCTATATTTCCTACTTTGTCAATTCCTGTGTCTGACATGAATATTTTATATCCTAATCCTCCTACATCAATTACAATATATCCTGTCATTTTCATTTCTAGTTTTCCTTTTATATATGCTAACATAACTTTCTCCTTTTTAATAGTGAATTTTTTGTTTTAAAATGTCCCAAAGGTAAACGTCCCTTTTGGGACATTAGATATCATAAAAATAAGTTGCCTCTAAGTCTGCTTCATGCATTAATAACGCTAATGGGTATTTTTTATAAGCTGCTCCTATTGTATTATATAATTCCTTTGGTTCTGTATATCCCATGTGCCAACGTATTGCATATTTTTCTTCTGGTGTTAGTTTTATATATTCTGTTATCATCATAACTGATTTTTCTCCATGTCCATAAGGAATTGTATCATCTATTGTATAGTATGGTACTTTCTCCCATACTCCTAATGCATTTTTTGCATTTCTATAATCTACTTTATAAAAGTTTGCTTTGCACAAATCGTGTAGTAGTGGTACTAATATTAGTGTTTCTGGATTTATTTCTAGTGGTTCTATATTGGTTTCTACTTTATGTTTTAATATTTCATACACTTTCATACTATGTTCTACTAATCCACCTTCATAGTCTCCATGAAATCTAGTACTTGCTGGTGCTTGGAAAAAGTCTGTTTTTTCTATAAACTCTATTAGTTCATTTATTCCTTCTCTTTTGACTTGTTTTAATAATTCTAAAAATTGTTCTTTCATTTTTACCACCTTCTTGTGACAAGAGCTTCATTCCTTTTTGTCACATTTTTGTTAATTATATAAATAAAAACTCAAAAAGTCAATTACTTTTTGCGAATTTTTGTTTTATTATTTAAATTTCATTTTCTATTGCTTTTTACCAATATTATAGTATAATATATACAAATACAAAGGAAGGATATACTATGAAATTTATTAGAAGAATCATACTAGCTATAATCATTATAATTCTTTTAGCTATTTGTATAATGTTTTTTGTTGGTCGCTCTTATTATAATAAAGCACTAAAAGAAAAGCCATTAATTACAAGAGTTGAGGATATTATGAATGAAAAAAATTTTGTTAAATTTGACGATATGAGTTCTTATTATCGAAATGCTGTAATTAGTGTAGAAGACCATAGATTTTATGACCATGGACCAGTTGATTTTATTGCAATTGCTCGTGCAACCTTTACTAATTTAAAAAAGAAAGATTTTGTAGAAGGTGGTAGTACTATAACTCAACAAGTTGCTAAAAATGTTGTACTAAGTCAAGAACAATCATGGATTAGAAAAATCGCTGAGATTTTTGCAGCTATAGACTTAGAAAAAAATTATTCTAAAAAAGAAATTTTTGAATTATATGTTAATACCTCTTATTTTGGAGATGGATACTATGGAATTTATGAAGCAAGTCATGGATATTACAATAAAGCTCCAAGTGAACTTAACTTAGATGAATCTTCAATGCTTGCAGGCGTTCCAAATGCACCTTCTGTTTATGCACCAACTGTAAATCCAGATTTAGCTAAAAAGCGTCAATATCATGTAATTAACACTATGCTGGAATATGGTTATATTACTAAAGATGAAGCTTTATCAATTAAATAATTTAAAAATACTATTCTTATTTGAGTAGTATTTTTTTTTATTGCTTCATATCTTTATATTGGGTGATATAATGAAAATCTTATTTTTAAAAAGAAAAAAATTGGTGTACATGTTTATTTTTCTATTTAGCCTTTTATTTTTTTCAATATTACTGCATTTTATTAATTCTTCTTCGTCCTTCGCTGTAGAATTAAGTAAAAATTCCTTTTTTAATGCTGAGATTATTAATACTTTAGATGATATTGCAAAGTCTGATGAGAAAAAAGCATATCTAACTTTTGATGATGGTCCTACTTCAAAGTGTACTGAAAAAATATTAGATATTTTAAAAGAGGAAAATGTAAAAGCAACTTTTTTTGTTGTAGGTAAACATGTAGAGGAATATCCTGAAATAGTAAAACGTGAGTATGAAGAAGGGCATTATATTGCTAACCATGGGTACTCTCATAATAATCGTATATTATATAAAAATATGGAAAATTTTGAAAAAGAGATTAAAAATACAGATTTAGCAATATCTAAAGCAATAGGCGTAGAGAATTATTCTTCTCACATTTTTCGTTTTCCAAACCGGATACATGTCTCATATTTATTCTAATGAAAAAAAGAAAGCTCTTAAAGTTCTAACGGATTTAGATTATGTCTATGTTGATTGGAATTGCTTAAATAGAGATTCAGAGAAAAAATATTCTAATTCAGAATTATTAAACAATTTAAGAAAGTCTTCAAAAAATAAGGGAACTCTTATAATTTTGATGCATGATACAGCAGATATAAATAAAACTTACAATATTTTAAAAGACTCTATTGATTATCTAAAAAAAGAAGGTTATGAATTTTGTAATTTTTATGATTTTGTTAATCATTTTTGAAACTTTCATATTTAGTTTGTTGTATTTTTACATTTTGTTTGTTATTGTTTTTCTACTTATTGCCAATCGGATAATTATTTTTATTTATTATAATTTAGGCAAAATATTCTAGAACTTATTAGTTATAGTTTTATAATAATTGATATAGGAGGTTTTCTGATGAATTTCGATGTAGAAAGATTTAGTTATAGGTTAACTGTTTTATTAGAAGAGAATAATATGAATCAAACAAAACTAGCAAAAAAGATTGGTATTTCTAATGTTACTGTATGTAGATATCTAACTTGTGAAAGAATTCCACGTCTTGATGTATTGGCAAAAATAGCCTCTGTGTTTAATGTATCAATGGATTATTTACTTGGCTTCACAAATGATAAAGATATTAAATCTTCACCAAAAAATTATGACTTGAGTATAGACTTATTAGCAAAAGAACTATTCAATTTAAATTCTCATTCTCATTTATCTAAAGCTCAAATTGAATTAATAAAAAAGTTATTATTAGCTAATAAAGATTTTATTCTTTCAGCATAATAAAATGTGACAAAAGGGTTCTCCCTTTTGTCACATTTTTTCTTTGATATTTTCTAATGCTTTTGCTAATTGGTCTGGACATGATGTTCCTTTTAGTCCACATTGGATTCCTTTTAGTCTTTTTATTGCTTCATCTATATTCATACCTTCAACTAATCTGGATACTCCTAGTGTGTTTCCAGCACATCCTCCTTCTATTGTGACTTTTTTTATTGTTTCTTTTTCCACTTCAATTTTCATTTCGTAAGAACATACGCCTTGTGGCTCATATACATATTCCATGTTATCCCTCCTTTTAAGGTTTACAAAATTTATTTCACAAATTTTGCATAAGTTATCCGTAGCGCTCATTCTTCGCTAACGGCTAACTTAACATGTACGTCTTTTAGTTGTTGCTCTGATACTGCTGATGGTGCTCTCATTAATAGGTCTCTTGCTTTTTTGTTTTTTGGGAAGGCTATTACTTCTCTTATGTTTTGTGAGTTCTTAATTAGCATTACCATTCTGTCTACTCCTGGTGCTGCTCCTGCATGTGGTGGTGTTCCATATTGAAATGCGTTGTATAATGCACCAAATCTGTTTTTTATTTCTTCTTCTTCATATCCTGCTATTTCAAATGCTTTTACCATTATTTCTGGATTGTGGTTTCTTACTGCTCCTGATGCCATTTCATATCCATTACATACTAAGTCATATTGATATGCTAATATATCTAATGGGTCTTTGTTTTCTAGGCTCTCCATTCCTCCTTGTGGCATTGAAAATGGATTGTGGTTAAAGTCTATTGTTCCTTCATCTGATAGCTCATACATTGGGAAGTCTACTATCCAACAGAATCTATATACATCTTTTTCTAATAGTTCTAGTCTTTTTCCTAATTCTATTCTTACAAGTCCTGCTATTTTCTGCGCTGTTTTAAATTCATCTGCTATGAAAAATACGCTTGAATTCTTTTTCATTCCATATTCATTTTCTAGTTGCTCTTTTATTTCTTCTGTTATGAATTTTGCGATTCCTCCTGTAATTTCTCCTGTTTCTTCATATTTAGTCCATGCTAGACCTTTTGCTCCTACTTCATCTGATGTAGCATATTCTGCCATCTTGTCAAAGAATTTTCTTCCCTGTTCAGCTCCATTTGGAACTATAATTGCTTTTACTGTTTTTCCTTCAAATGCTTTAAATTCTGAATTTCCGAAACATTTTGTTACATCTTGAATTATTAGTGGGTTTCTTAAATCTGGTTTATCTATTCCATATTTCTCCATTGCTTCTTTATATGGGATACGTATAAATGGTCCTTTATCAACCTTCCAATTTGTGAATTTTTTAAATGTATATGGTACTACTTCTTCTACTACTTTAAATACATCTTCTTGTGTTGCAAAACTCATTTCAAAGTCTAATTGATAAAATTCACCTGGTGCTCTATCTGCTCTTGGGTCTTCATCTCTAAAGCATGGTGCTATTTGAAAATATTTATCAAATCCACCTACCATTAATAGTTGTTTAAATTGTTGTGGTGCTTGTGGTAATGCATAAAATTCTCCTGGATTTAGTCTACTTGGTACTAGATAATCTCTTGCTCCTTCTGGTGATGAGTTTGCTAAGATTGGTGTTTGAATTTCTGCAAAACCTAATTCATCCATTTTATCTCTTAGTGTCTTTAAAATCTTTGAACGAAGTAAAATATTGTTGTGCAATTTCTCATTTCTTAAGTCTAAAAATCTATATTCTAGTCTTAAATCTTCTCTTACTTCTTGGTCTGTATTTATTTCAAATGGTAGTATATTTTTACATTTCCCCAAAATTTCTATTTTATTCGCTATTACTTCAATCTCTCCTGTTGGTATTTTACTATTTTTATTACTTCTTTCCACAACTTTTCCTGATATGTGGATACAACTTTCTGTTGAAAGTTCCTTTGCTTGTTTTTGAAGTTCTTCATCACTTATTACAATTTGTGTAATTCCAAATTGGTCTCTTAAATCAATAAACACCATTCCTCCAAGATTTCTTATTTTTTGTATCCATCCTGATAGCTCTACTGTTTCATTTACATTTGATAAATTTAACTCTCCATTTGTCTTTGTTCTGTACATTTCTTATTCTGTCCTTTCTTAAAACTATTTTTTTCTTTTTATATTTTAGCATATTTTCTTCAACATTACAATTTTTTGTTTAAAAAAATAAGACTCTAGTATGTGTCAAGTAAAAGTGGGCAATTTTTTTATTTTTTTTAATTCCTTCTTTTTATTCATTTTTCAATGTTCTTTCTACCTATAAATTAACTCTGTTGGTTGTAGCAATTTTATTATTTTTTTTAATTGAGGAGTTTTTTCTATCAGATTTACTTGTGCATAATTATAAATTTCTGTTTCCTTTCTATCTGCTCTATGTACTTTTTTATTTTTCCTTACATTTTCTTCAATTTCTTTTATCCATTCTTCAATGCTATTGTCAACTGGAATTTCACTTTCAATTTTTTCTATTTCAATTTCTCCGTTTTTCTCACTATATTCTGCACATATTTTTGAAAGATAATTTGCTCCTTTTTTTGCAAATGCTTTTCTACCACTACATAATCTCACTTTTAAAACTGTAAATATTTGATCTCCATTGTTCCCATATCTCTATATTCTATATTTTTTGAAGGTTGTGGCAATTCCAATTTTATATTCTTTAAAGTTTCTTTTGTTTGTTCATAATTTGTTATATTTTTATATTCTTTTAATGTATAATGAACTCTGTCTGTTTCTTCTTTTGGTAATCCTCTTTGCAATTCAAATCCATTTGACACCATATATTCAAAAAAAGCATTTTGTAATTGTCTGTAACTATCTTTAGCTTTCCAAAATTCACTACAAGCTAATTTATCAATAGGATTTCCTTTTTTATCTACTGTATGAACAACAGGTAAAAAAAGTAAGTGCAAATGAGGAGATTTCTCATCATAATGCACTTTTGCAGATAAAATATACTTTTCGCCTAAATCTTTATATTCACATACAAATTTATATGCAGTAGCAAAATATCTTTTTGTTTCTTCTTCTCCTATTCTTTTGAAGAAGTCATTATCTGATGTAATCATATATTCACAAGCTATATTACTTACTGTTTTTATTTGTCCTTTCAAATCATATTTCTTTAAAATTTTATCAAATTCTTTCACATAATTAAATTCTGGATCTTTTAATGAATAGTTTAGATGTGATTTTGTCCTATCTATATCCTTATTTGAATAATTTTTATTTTTTCTTTCATTATGGCGATATACTGCCATTAAATTTTCTCTTTTGTATTTTGCATTTCTTATTATTGCATAACTCATATTTAACCTCCTTGCTCGTGTATATTCACACGAATAAAATTTCTTCTTTGAACTCGCTTAAAAGCACTTTTTCAAAATGTGCAGTAAACACACTACAACACTTTTTTAACGCTATCGCTAAAA